>CAYNVR010000071.1:0-7125 GCA_964400715.1 uncultured Sulfurimonas sp. | reverse complement strand
GCTGATTTCATCAGCTTGAATTTTTGCTACCACTATCTGTTCTCCTCTCGTGAAGTTAAATTGCTTTTACAATATGTTCAATGATTTGTGAGTTAATTCTATCTTTTGAGAAATTTATCTCAACACCCAAATCATCTACATTTACTTTGATACCATTAAAGTCGCTCTTTACAAATGAAAGAGAAATTTTAGAATCAAATCTTTTACTCAAACCACTACTTAAATCTTCAATAACCTTAGCATCCATTTCGCTATCGCTATATATAAGACCTTCATAAGTTTTAGTTGAGTCTGCCAAATCTTTTCTCATAACTTCTGCAATAGCAGGAATGATTGAGATACGATTATTTTCTACCAAAAGTTTTATAAGGTTTTCAACAGCATCAGAGTTTGCACTTTTTACAGCATCTAACAAAATTGAAGCTTTATCCTCTTTACTAACACTAGGGCTAGTAACTATTTGGTTAAATTTAGCATCATTAAATGCTTCTGCCAATGTAGAAAATACTACACTAATATTTTCCATAGTTGCTATATCTGAACTGCTCTTTTTGATAGCTTTGATATATCTTTTTGCAATCAATTCTTCCATCTATGCCACCTTCTTTAAGATAACATTAGCCATAGCTTCTTTATCAAAGCTTTCAGAACTTTGACTTAGAACATCGCTAAGAACATCTTCTACCACACCACGAACCATTTTTCTTTGTTCAAATTCCATAAGTGTAGCATTTTGTTTTTCTAAGTTTTCAAGATCAACTTCACATTGTTTCATGATGTTATCATTTAAAATCTTATTCTCTTTTTTAGATGTCTCAGCTAACTCCTGAGCAAATTTCTCTGCCTCAGTAATCTTTGCTAATGCTTCTTTTTTAAGAGCAATAGATTCGTTTAGTTTATCTTGAACTTTTTGTAGTTCATCAGCTATACCTTGACTTCTTGATGTGAAGTAATTTTTTATCGGCTCTGCAACCAGATACCAGATAAGACCTACAAACAGTAAAAAGTTAACAGTTCTTTGAACAATATCAGTCCCTGCATGCTCACCACCACCAGATGCAAACGCATAAGTTGTTATCATAAGCATAGTCAATACAATTTTACTCATAATCATCCTTATATCTGACTAAATTTAGCTTTTACAGCTTCTTTAAATAGTGGGATTTGAGAGTTCAAGTCACTAATTAATTGTTCCTTAGATTTAGCAAGAGTTTGCTCAAATTCTAAGTATTCGCTAGCTAATTCAGCACGCTTTGCTTCTAACTTACTATCTGCCAATTCCTTAGCATCTGCAATAACTTTTTCTCTTAGGGCCGAAGCTTCCAGTTTAGCATTTGTAACTATTGATTCTGCTTTTGCAAGTAATTCAGCAACTTCGTTATCGTTAGAACCTACTTTATCTAGGTCTTTTTTGATATCTTCGTCACGCTTACCCATATAAGCAAACAACGGATTATAAAGCCAACTGTTTAGAACGGCGATAAGTGAAAGAAATACAACAAATGTAGCTAAAAGTAGTATTGGGTTAATATCTAACATAGCACCTCCTAAAAGTTGCGCCATTATACTATGATAAAATTGAAAGGATAGTTAAATTTAACAAAAAAATTAAAGAATTTTATATTTTTTATAAATATGTAGAGGAAATAAACAGCTAAAAATAGCTATTTATCTAAAAAATTTAGAAAATCTTCTAATTGACTTTCATCTTTAAATTCAATAGTAAGTTTGTTTCCTGCTGGTTTTACTTTTAAACCAAGATTTGAAAACTTTTCTGTTAAATATGAAAAATCAAAAGATGGCAACTCTTTTTTTTGAGGTTGATTTATATCTGTTGAAGTTTTCATATTTTTAATCATCGCTTCAACCTCTCTAACACTCAGTTTCTGACCTATGATAGAGTTTACAATAAGTTTTTGTTGTTCATCATCTAAGCCAACCAAAACTTTTGCATGACCAGCTGTTATCTTTTTATCTAAAAGAGCTTGTTGTGTATCTTTTGAGAGTTGCAAAAGTCTTATTGTATTTGTAATGTGAGTTCTACTTTTATGTATAACAGATGAAAGCTCTTCATGTGTTATGCCATGAACTTTTAAAAGTTCATTGTATGCATTTGCAAGTTCGATTGAGTTTAAATCTTCCCTTTGGATATTTTCCAAAAGAGCAAACTCTCTCATCTTCACATCTGTTGTTGAGATAACAATTGCTTTTACACTCTCTTGTTTTGCAAGTTTTGAAGCTCTAAGCCTTCTCTCACCAGCTACAACGACATAACCATCTAAATCCTCTTTTACTACTATTGGTTGAATAAGCCCATCTTTTTTTATAGACTCTGCAAGTTCTAAAAGTGCTTTTTCATCAAACTGTTTTCTTGGCTGATATGGATTTGGAGATATATCTTCAAGTGGTATCTCTACCACCATATCTTTTTGTGAGCCTTCATTTTCATAAGCTTCATCTATCTCACCCAAAAGTGCATCTAAACCTCTACCTAATGCTTGTGTTTTCATTATTTTATAATCGCCTGTGCTAAATTTTGGTAGGCTATGGAGCCTGTTGATTTTACATCATAAAGTATAGCTGGCTTACCAAAAGATGGAGACTCTGCCAACTTAACATTTCTTGGAACAACTATAAACTTGTTAGCTTCATCTTGAAAAAGTTTACCTTTAAAATGTTGTTTCAAATCTGCAAAAACCTGCTTAGAAAGGTTGTTTTGTGAGCTAAACATAGTTGGTAAAAAACCTTTTATAGTAAGTTTTGGGTTTATAGATTTTCTAACAAGTTTAACAGTATTTAAAAGCTGAGCCAAACCTTCAAGTGCAAAAAATTCACACTGTATAGGGATAATCACAGAGTTAGAAGCAGACAAAGCATTTATGGTCATAGGCCCCAAAGCTGGTGGAGAATCTATGATGATATAATCATACTCATCTTTTACATGTGCTATCGCTTTTTTCAAAACAAGTTCACGACCATTTGCATTGTTTGTGTCATAATACTCTTTTTCTATACCAACCAAACCTATATTTGATGGGGCAAGATGAAGTGTAGGCAGGTCAGATTTTAAAATAATATCTTTAAGTTTTTTTGTCCCTATAAGAACATGGTATATGTTAAATTCATAATCATTTCTATGAAACCCCAAAGAGGTTGTTGCATTTGCCTGTGGGTCAGAGTCTATCAACAAAACTTTTTTCTCTGCAACAGCCAAAGAAGCAGCAAGGTTTACTGCGGTTGTAGTTTTTCCAACTCCACCTTTTTGGTTTGCAATTACAATTACTTCACTCATCTTAAACTAAATATCCTCTCACCGTTGATTGTGATTGAGCCATCATCTTCCAAAATGGCACTACTTAAAGAGGTTTTAACCCCATTGTGTGTTACGAAAAACTTTTTGTTTTCGTGAAATTCTAACTTATATTTGCTAAAAACTTGCTTCCATAAAATCTTTTTTTCTATTTCCAAAAAATAGTTTTTCAAAAGCTCTTTTTTATCTACCTCTACATCAAGCACACCAAAACCTTGTGGTGCTTTTTTAAGGTTTAATCCTATACCGCAAACAACACTATCTGCCACTACATGTACAATAGTCCCACCAACTTTTAAACCATCTACATAAAAATCGTTTGGCCATTTTAAAAAAACTTTTGAGCCTTTTTGAGATAAAACATCTTTTAAAATATATGCAAAATATATAGAAGCAGATTCAAGTTTTAAATCTGTTGGCAAATCTTTAAAAGAAAGCGCGAAAGAAAAGAACAAGTTGCCATCTAACCCTTGCCAAGAGTTATCTCTACTCCCTATACCATCTGTTTGCACATCACTAACAACTGCAAATGGGAGTTGTTCATCTTTTAAAATCTTTTTTGTATATTTTTGTGTTGAATCTACACTTTTAAGATAAAAAGTCCTCAACACTCAACCTTTTTCCATTTATGTATGATGAAATATCCATCTCTTTTTTTGAGTTTGGTTGCACTTTTATAACCTTCAATGCCCCCTTACTACAACCAACCACTACACCATCTTTTTCTACATGCAGGATTTTCCCAGCTTCAAACTCGCCATCTTTTTGGTGTAGTTTTACCTCTTTTAGTTTTAAGCCACTTTCAAGGTAGATAGTTGGCCACGGAGTAAAAGCTCTGTATTTGTTATATATCTGCAAAGCATCATCAAAATAAACCAAACCATCCTTTTTTGAGATTTTTTTACACAGAGTTGCTTTATTCTCATCTTGTTTTACAGGTGTATAATTTTTAAAGTTTTTCAACACATCAACAGTTAAAACAGTTGCTACTTTTGTAAGTTTAGAAAAAAGCTCAGATACCATCTCATCATCTGATATATCAACTTTTTCTATTTTAATAATATCTCCCGTATCTAACCCCTCTTCCATAAGCATAGCGGTAACACCTGTTCGTTTATCACCATTTAAAATGCTTTGTTGGATTGGACTTGCACCTCTGTATTGTGGCAAAATAGATGCATGTAGGTTTATACACGGAGCATAATCAAGTATGGCTTTTGGTAGTATCTGCCCATAGGCTGCTACTACTATGTAGTCACACTCTATCGTTTTTAGTTCACTAACCACACTCTCATCTCTAAGAGTTTGTGGTTGGTAAACTTTTATGCCGTTTTGTTGTGCCAAAACTTTTACCGGTGGTGGAGTTAGAACTTTTTTTCTGCCAACTGGTTTATCTGGCTGAGTATATACCGCTACAACATCTATAAAATCTGTTTTTATAACACTGTCTAAAATCTCACTCGCATAATCTGGTGTTCCCATAAAAATTATCTTCATCTATCTGCCTTAAAGTAAGTTCCACCCAAATGTTTGTTTTCAAGTAAAAAACTTTTTACATCACTCAAATCAAACCCGCTTGACAAAAACATATCTTTTTTATGACTTAAAAGGTAATGCCCCGCTTTTAGTTTTGTAACTATCCCACCAGTTGCAAAAACATTGTTTGGTGTAACATCTTGTTCAAGCTCTTTTTGTTCTATCTTATGAACCACTTTTAAAACTTTTGCATCTTTGTTTTGTCTTGGGTCACTGTCGTAGTAAGCATCTATGTCGGAGAGTATCACTAACATATCTGAGTCTGTATGTTCTGTGATGTATGCTGAGAGTTGGTCATTATCCCCCACTACAAGTTCATCTGTTGCTGTGGCATCATTTTCATTTACTATGGGGATAACTTTGTTTTCCAAAAGGGTGTTTATGGTGTCTTTTATCCTCTTTATATCGTCTGCTTTGTTTAAGTTTACTGAGGTTACTAAAACCTGTGCTGTTACTATGTTACATGTAGCAAATTTTTTAGCATACTTTTTCATAAGTATGGGCTGACCTATGGCAGCGAGGGCCTGTTTGTTTTTTAAAACTGTTCTGTCTAACTTTACTTTTGTGTAACCAGCAGCAACAGCACCAGAAGACACTAAGATAACCTCATACTTTTTTTGAAGCTCAGACAAAAACTCAACAAGTTCTCTCATCCTTTGAAGTGCTATCTCACCATCTTGTGTTAAAACAGCACTCCCAACTTTAACTACAACTCTTTTCATATCTACTTTCTATCTGTGCTTACAAGATTAAAAAGTGCGTATTTTAAAGGTTCTATGTTTTTGTTTATAGCAGATGATATTGGCACTACCAAATATGGTTTTGTTCTGTCATAACCCAGAGTCTCATCTGCACTCTCTTGTATGAAATATGGTAGATTTTCATCAAAATCAAACCCACTTTTTTGTGTTGGTTCTAACTCTAAAAGCTCTAAAAAGCTTTTTACAAGCCCTTCTACTTCATCTGGTGGGACGATATCTACCCTTGTTAGTGCTATGGCATATTTTGAAGAGGCAAGTTTTTCACTAAAAGATGAAACCTCCTCTCTTAGTGTTTCAAACTGCTCTTTTAAATCTCTGTAAGATGCCAAGTCTATCATAAAAAGTAAAGTTTTTGTTCTCTCTATATGTCTTAAAAATTTTATACCAAGACCTCTACCCTCACTCGCTCCACCAATTATCCCCGGTATATCTGCCATAATAAAAGACTCAAAATCTCCTATGTTTACCTGACCAAGTTTTGGTGTAAGAGTTGTAAACTCATAGTTTGCTATCTCTGGTCTTGCATTTGAAACTGTTGAGATGAGTGTAGATTTTCCAACATTTGGAAACCCAACTAAACCAACATCTGCTATGAGTTTTAAGTCAAGTTTTATCTCTCTTGTCTCACCCTTTTCACCTGGTTGAGCATAGGTTGGTCTTTGGTTTGTAGAGCTTTTAAAGTGAGTGTTTCCAAGTCCACCTTTTCCACCTCTTAAAAATAGTTCCTCTTGACCATCTTTTACCATATCAAAAAGAACTTCCCCGCTCTCTTTATCTACTATCTGAGTACCTGGTGGAACAACTATAACTTTTTTAGCACCAGATTTTCCTGTCATATTTGAACCAAGTCCAGGTTTGCCGTTTTCTGCTTTTATGTGCATCTTTCTTTGGAAATGTGAAAGTGTGTGTGTATTGTTATCACACTTAAAAACTATGTCGCCACCGCGACCACCATCACCACCGTTTGGCCCACCATTTAGAACAAATTTTTCACGACGAAATGCAACACACCCTTGTCCACCTTTTCCTGAACTAACTGTCAATTCAACACTATCTGTAAACAAATGAACTCCTTAAATGTGTCATTAAATACTTAAAACTTCACTAACAAAAATAAAGTAAACTGTTAAGTATTTTAAAAATTGGAAGAAAAAAACATCTGAGAAAAAATCTCAGACATTTGTAGAATTATGCAGCAGGGATGATTGAAACTTGTTGTCTTTTTTTGTCTTTTCTTTCAAAAGCAACAACACCATCAACCAAAGCAAAGATTGTATGGTCTTTACCCATACCAACATTTTTACCTGGATGGATTTTAGTTCCTCTTTGACGAATAATGATGTTACCAGCTACAACAGCCTCACCACCATATTTTTTCACACCAAGTCTTCTACCAGCTGAATCACGATTATTCTGTGTACTACCCTGACCTTTCTTATGTGCCATCTAAATCTCCTTAAATTTTTTAGCTTATGCAGCTATTTTCGTGATACGAACACGAGTGAAGTCTCTTCTGAA
>CAYNVR010000070.1:0-7170 GCA_964400715.1 uncultured Sulfurimonas sp. | reverse complement strand
AAAAGACAAGATACTCATCACACTTTTTTTTGAAAACTCAACAAGAACAAAAAGTTCGTTTGAGATAGCAGCTAAAAGGCTTGGTGCAGAGATAGTTCATCTTGATGTAGCAAAAAGTTCTACAAAAAAGGGTGAAACACTTGTAGATACTGCTATGAACTTAGATGCTATGGGTCCTCATGCCATCATAGTCCGTCACCAAAATGCCGGAGTGCCAAAGATACTCTCAAACCATACAAAAGCAAGTATTGTAAATGCTGGTGATGGGGCTCACTCACACCCAACTCAGGCACTTTTAGACCTCTACACTCTAAAAGAGCATTTTGGAGATGTTGCGGGTAAAAAGATAGCGATTGTGGGAGATATAAAAAATTCTAGGGTCGCAAACTCAAACATAGAGCTTTTGACTCGTTTTGGTATGGAGGTGATTTTAGTAGCACCACCACAGTTTTTGCCAAAAACTTCACTAAGATACACTCACCATCTTGAAGAGATTATAGATGAGGTAGATGCCATTATGAGTCTTAGAACTCAAACAGAGAGACACTCTTCACAAACTTATGCTTCACTAAAAGATTATGCGAGTGATTTTTGTATAACAGAGGAGTTAGTAGGTGATAGAGATATTATCTTGCTTCATCCAGGACCAGTGCATAGAAATATAGATATCTGCGATGCTTTGCTTGAAGATGAGAGGTGTAAAGTGTTACAACAAGTAAGTAACGGTGTAAATGTAAGAATGGCGATACTTAAAAAACTGATAGATGTTTAACTACATAAACTCTTTGGCAAAGGCAAAAGAGCCTTTTTTATTTGTATCTGACTTTAAAGCTCAACATATAGATGTGATTTTGTTAAAAGATTTGGCAAAGGCAGATGTTGAGTTTTGTATAGATGAAGGGTATAAAAAAAATCTACATGTAGAGTGTTTTACCAAAAAAGTTGTTAGTTTTGAGAGCTACAAAAAAAAGTTTGACAAAGTTATAGAGCAGATAAAATGTGGCAATACATATCTGCTAAACCTCACTCAACCCACAAAGATAGAAACAAACTTGACTCTAAAAGAGATATACTCTTTGGCAAATGCCCACTACAAACTAAGATACAAAGAGAGGTTTGTATGTTTCTCCCCAGAAAAGTTTATACAGATAAACAACAACAAAATCTCAACATACCCTATGAAAGGGACGATAGATGCTTCGATAGAGGGTGCCAAAGAGAAGATTTTAAACAACCAAAAAGAGATGGCAGAACATACAATGGTTGTTGATTTGCTCAGAAATGACCTATCTATGGTGGCTTTGAATGTTAGAGTAAAAAAGTTTAGATACATAACAAAGATAGATTCTGGTAAAAAAACTTTGCTACAAGTTAGTTCACACATAAGTGGAGAGTTAAGAGATGGTTGGCAACAACATTTGGGAGATATTTTACAAAAACTTCTACCAGCTGGTAGCATAAGTGGCACACCAAAGAAAAAAACAGTTGAGATTATAGAAGATGTAGAGGGGTACGAGCGAGGTTTTTTTAGTGGAGTGTTTGGAGTGTTTGATGGTGAGAGTTTTGACAGTGGGGTGATGATACGGTTTGTAGAGAGAACAAAAGATGGTTTGGTTTACAAAAGTGGAGGTGGCATCACACTTGATAGTGATGCAAAAAGTGAGTATAATGAGATGGTAGATAAGGTTTACCTACCATAAAAAAGGATTTTACATGTATATAAAAAATTTAAAATTTTCACTTTGGGCAGATTTTATAGAAAGAGATTATCTTGATAATGAGTTTAAAGAACTTATAAAAGATGGTTTGGTAAATGGGGCTACTTCAAACCCAGCTATATTTAAAAATGCGATTTTAACTTCAAGTGCATACAAAAAACAGCTAAGTGAGTTAGATGGACTAAGCCCAAAACAAAAGTATGAAGCAGTAGCAATTTATGACATACAAAAAGCAGCAGATACTCTAAAATCACTTTTTGAGAGTGGAGATGATGGTTATGTCAGTATTGAGGTTGACCCGTTTTTGTGTGATGATGCCAAAGCTACCATACAAGAGGGTAAAAGACTCTACAAAGAGATAGACAGAAAAAATGTGATGATAAAAATCCCAGCAACAAAAGCTGGTTATGAGGCTATGGAAGAGCTTGTTAGTTGTGGCATAGCGGTAAATGCTACACTTATATTTAAAAAAGAACAGGCTTTGAGTTGTGCAAAAGCATTTAAAAACGGTATGAAAAAGTTTGGTGGCAAAGTTGATTGTGTCATAAGTGTTTTTGTAAGTCGTGTAGATAGAGCGATAGATAATATACTTAAAGAAAAAGGTGTACAAACAGCACTTAGTGGTATATATAATTCGCTAGATATTTACCACAATGTTGAAAAGCTTGGGATAGATGGTTGTAGAGTTCTCTTTGCTAGTACAGGGGTAAAAGATAACTCTTTACCAGCTCACTACTACATACAAAAACTTTTAGTACACAACACAGTAAATACAGCTCCGGTAGATACCATAAAAGCTTTTATGAAAGATGGAGATACAAAAGAGATAGCCATTGTACATAATGATAAGATAAAAGAACATTTCAAAAATGTTAGAGATGCTGGTGTAGATTTAGATGAGGTGCTAGACAAACAGGTAGCAGATGGACTTGAAGCATTTAAAGATGCTTTTGAAGAGATTTTAGCTGAGTTGTGTTAGAGAGTTTTTACTCTCTAACTGAGTTTATGTGAGAAGAGTTGTCAGAGTTTTTATGAATCATCTTTTTGATTTGTTCAATAGTGTAAACTTTTTGCTCTTTATTTTCCCCTAGTAAATCAAACCTTATTTGTATAGTTAGATTTCCAAGTGCTTTTGATATCTCTTCTGTGTCGTTTGAGAGTGTCCCATCTTTTGAGATATTTGATACAAGTTCAAGAAAATTTGTGTACTCATTTAAAACTCCCGGAGATGCGAAAATAGCAAGTCTGTGAGTAATAAACTGTAACTTTGTAATATCTGATTCTGAAATAGTACTTTGACCTACCATATCTTCCATAAGGTTTAAAAGTTTCTCGTATGTTTGAGCTTTTAGGTCTAAAAACTTTATATTTTGCTCTTTTTCTATCTCAACAGCCGTTTGTTTGTTTAAAAGTAAAGCGGTTATAAAAACAGTTGCGATGGTTCCTAGTATGATGAGTACTATCTCTTGTGTAAATGGTGTAGAATCTGTAACTTTGTAAGCATACCTAAGGTAAGCATAACCAGATATAAGAGTTAGAAATGTTAAGACAAGGTAGCTAAATTGTTTTGTAAACATTGTTTTCCTTTTTTGTTGGAAGTATATCTAAAATAGGACAACTTTTATATTATTAATTTTTAGATATGTTTTAGATGGACAGTAAGCAACTACCAATTATGAAACTTTGTTATAATATCAAAAAGATTTTCAAAGAGGCAAAAAGATGAAAAAACTACCATTAGGGATACAAACATTTGAGAGAATTATAGAAGATGGTTATCTTTACATCGACAAAACAAAAGAAGCCTACGACCTCATAGAGAGTGGAACAGTTTTTTACTTCCTCTCTCGCCCCCGCCGTTTTGGAAAGTCCCTTTTTCTCTCTACTCTACAATCCATCTTTGAAGCTAAAAAAGAGTTGTTTGAGGGTTTGTATATCTACGACAAGTGGGATTGGAGTGTTTCATACCCTGTTATAAAGATAAGCTTTTCAGGAGACCTAAGAAGCCCAGACGGGTTAAAAACAACCATAAAAGGTATGCTAAAAGCAAACCAAAAAAGACTTGGTATAGAGTGTGAAGAGACACAAAATGTAGGTGTATGCCTAAAAGAGCTTATAGAACTCTCTTACGAAAAATACAACCAACAAGTGGTAGTGCTTATAGATGAATACGACAAAGCTATCTTAGATAACCTAGACCAAATGAAAGTAGCCAAAGAAAATAGAGAGATTATAAAAGGTTTATATACAGTTTTAAAAGATAGTGAAGAGTATATAAAGTTTTCATTTTTAACAGGTGTATCTAAATTTAGCAAAGCCTCTATATTTAGTGGGTTAAATATGTTAAGAGATATAAGCCTAAATCCACATTACGGAAACATCTGCGGATACACTCAAAACGACATAGAAACAACTATACTTCCATACCTTGATGGAGTTGACTTAGAAAAACTAAAAGTTTGGTATAACGGCTATAATTTTTTAAAAGATGATGTTTATAATCCGTTTGATATTTTACAATTTATAGTAAATGATAAAGTATATGACAACTACTGGTTCGCAAGTGGAACTCCAACATTTCTCATAAAACTCATAGAACAACAAAACTACTTTTTACCAAAACTCTCAAACCTAACAGTAGGAAAAGAGTTACTAGATAGCTTTGACACAGATAATATTCAACTTGAAGTTATACTTTACCAAGCAGGGTATTTAACCATAGATAAAGTTATAGAAAACCCTTTTGGAGGGTTTTCATATAAACTAAAACTACCAAATATGGAAGTAAAAATCTCTTTAAACGATTTTATAGTTGATTATCTAACAAAACAACAAATTGAGAGGTTAGGGTATAAAAATACTCTTTATCTATCTTTGTTAAATGCAGATATGGAGGATTTTGTAGAAACATTTAAAACTATATTTGCTTCCATCCCTTACAACAACTATGTAGGAAACAACATAGAACACTACGAGGGTTTTTATGCAAGTGTAGTTTATGTTTATCTTCAATCTTTGGGCTTAGAGATAATAGGTGAAGATGTAACAAACAAAGGTCGCATAGACTTAACAGTGAAGATAAACAACCTAATATATATCATAGAGTTTAAAGTGGGTAGTGAAGATGCCTTAGCTCAGATAAAAGAGAAAAACTATGCACAAAAGTATCTTGAACAAAACAAAGAGATTTACTTAGTTGGTATAAACTTTGATGAAAAAGAGAGAAATATCTCTGAGTTTAAGTGGGAAAAACATATCTAATAAACATTGTGGTAGCAAAATTTAAACAAAAAAATTATATAATGCCCAAATCAAAATTATAAGGCTTGAAAATGGATTGGGGTAAGGTAATATATGTATTTTTCTCTTTGATGAGCTTGACTTCGATAGCTGGTTTTTTGTATGAACACACATCTACGGCACTTTTCTTTGCAGCGAGTGTAAACCTTGTTTCTACGGTTTTAAAGATAGGGGTTAGAAACCTTCTCTCAGCAGAGCTTTTTGCATCTTCTTTGGTGGCAGATTTACACCTCATACCAGCTTTTATATATCTTGAAATAGTTGGTAACCTAAGTTGGGCGATAGCACTAAGCATAGGAGCTTTGATAGCAAATGTTTTTTCTATGGGGCTTGTTTATATAGAAAGCTCAAAAATACATGAAGAGTATTGATTTTGCTTTATCTCACCAAGGGTGAAGCTTTAGAAAAAAATACAGTTTGGACTTGTTCAAATTGTATTTTAAGTTTAGATAGGAGATTTTTTTGGAATATATAGCAAAAGATATTGAGTCAAAATGGCAAGAGTATTGGAAACAAAACAACAGTTTTGAACCAAGTGATGATTTTACAAAAGAGAAAAAATACATTTTAAGTATGTTCCCTTTTCCAAGTGGAAGACTGCATATGGGGCATGTTAGAAACTACTCCATAAGTGATGCTTTTGCAAGATACTACCGTCAGCAAAATTTCAATGTTCTTCACCCCATAGGTTTTGACAGTTTTGGTATGCCAGCAGAAAACGCAGCCATAAAAAACAATGCAAATCCAAAAACTTGGACTTATGACAACATAGATTATATGAAAAACGAGTTTTACTCACTTGGCTTCTCTTTTTCAAGGGACAGAGAATTAGCAACAAGTGATGAGCTTTACACAAAGTTTGAGCAGGGCTTTATCATAGATATGTATAACAAAGGGCTTCTTTACCGTGAAAAAGGGCTTTTAAACTGGTGTCCAAACGACCAAACAGTTTTGGCAAATGAACAAGTTGTAGATGGTTGTTGTTGGAGATGTGATACTCCGATTGTTAAAAAAGATATGAACCAGTACTATTTTAAAATTACTCAGTATGCAGATGAACTTTTGGAAGATTTGAAAAAACTTGAAGATGGTTGGCCAAAACAGGTTTTAACTATGCAAGAAAACTGGATAGGCAAATCAAACGGTTTGGCCTTTGACCTCTATTTTAGTGATGAAAGCAGGGCAAAACTTCAAAATAATTTTGAGAGTTTTGATGTGTTTACAACTCGCCCAGATACCATCTATGGAGTGAGCTACACAGCCCTCGCACCAGAACATAAGATAGTAGAGTTTATGTGTGAAAACAAACTGCTCGATGATGAAACCATAGAAGCTATAAATGCTATGAAAAATGCTTCAAACATCGACAGACAAAAAGAAAAAGTTGGGCTGTCTTTGGGGCTTGATGTTATACACCCATTAACTGGTGAGAGCATTCCAGTTTGGATAGCAAACTTCGTGCTTATGGATTATGGAAGTGGGGCGGTTATGGCTGTTCCAGCTCATGATGATAGAGATTATGACTTTGCTAAAAAATACAACCTGCCTATAAAAGCTGTTATAAAACCGTTTGATGGTGAGTTAGACCTTGAAAAAGGTGCTTTTACAGAGGTTGGAGAGCTTTTTAACAGTGGTGAGTTTAGTGGAATGAACTCTAAAAAATCTCAGCACCACATCATAAAAATGTTTGAAGAGAAAAACATAGGTAAAAAAACTACAAACTATAAACTAAAAGATTGGGGAGTAAGTCGTCAAAGATATTGGGGAGCACCTATACCGTTTGTGCATTGTGATAGTTGTGGTCTTGTGATGGAGAAAAAAGAGAACCTTCCTATCTCTTTACCAGAAGATATAGAGATAACAGGCGAGGGTAACCCACTTGAAAAACACCCAACTTGGAAACATTGTAAGTGTCCAGAGTGTGGTAAAGATGCTACTCGTGAAACAGACACTATGGATACTTTCGTGGAATCAAGCTGGTACTTTTTAAGATTTTGTGCGGACAAATCAAACTGGGAAGATGAAGCATTTTCAAAAGAGCAGTTAAAATACTGGATGGGTGTTGACCACTATGTAGGTGGGATAGAACATGCCGTGTTACACCTACTTTATGCAAGATTTTTTACAAAAGTTTTTAGAGATTTAGGTTATT
>CAYNVR010000069.1:0-7229 GCA_964400715.1 uncultured Sulfurimonas sp. | reverse complement strand
ATGCAGGTCATGGAACTAACAAAGCAGCAGTTGAGGCTATGGTTAGATATGCTGCTGCTGAGTTAGGTGAGAAAAACATAAGAGTAAATGCTGTTAGTGGTGGTCCAATAGACACAGATGCACTAAAAGCTTTTCCAAACTATGAAGAGGTAAAAGCAGAGGTTATAAAAAGGTCTCCACTCTCTCGTATGGGAGATGCTACTGACTTAACTGGTGCATGTAAATTTTTATGTTCAAACGACTCTTCTTGGCTTACAGGTCAAACAATAGTTGTTGATGGTGGAACAACTTTTCAGTAGATGAAAGAGCTTTATGGTAGTGCCATTTTACTTCTTTACTTTGTAAAATGGCCATTTTTTCTTGGCTTTATATACCTTTACAACAACGGACTTACCCAAAACTACTTTTTAAACTTTTTTTGGTTTGTCTGTTTGACACTCATACTTAAAGACCTTTATTTTTTCATAAAAAGAGGTTTCAAGTTTGATACATCTTGCATAAACAAATAAGGATTTTCTTGTTAAATTTACCAAATTTTTTAGCATCTATTCGTATCATTTTAGCACCACTTATGTTTTGGATAATCCTAAATCCTGACTACTTTACATCTAATGGATTTGACATAACTTGGAACTACTACTTTGCTTCACTGCTGTTTGTTTTGGCAAGTGTTACAGACTTTTTTGATGGTTATATAGCAAGAGAGTGGAACCAGATGACACTTCTTGGAGCCATACTTGACCCACTCGCAGACAAGATGTTGACACTCGCTGCATTTTTGGGGCTTATGCTTGTTGGTGAGGCTTCTGCCTGGGCTATCTACATCATCATAGTTCGTGAACTTTTCATAACAGGGCTTAGAACAGTAGCAGTTGGTGAAAACATAAGTGTAAAAGCTTCATGGGCTGGAAAAGTAAAAACAGTAGCGCAGATGGTAGCCATAGGTTTTTTACTTATGAGATGGCCTTATGGTGATGTTTTACTCTGGTTTGCTGTGTTTTTGACACTCTACTCAGGGTTTGAGTATCTTTGGGGTTTTAAAAATGCTTTAAAAAAGGATAGCAAATAATGAGTTGGATAGTATCTCTTTTAGTTCTCTCTGCACTTATATTTTTTCACGAACTCGGACACTACACTGTTGCTCGTTTGGTTGGTGTAAAAGTTGAAGTTTTTAGCATAGGTTTTGGTAAAAAACTTTTTAGTTTTTTTGCACTAAACACTCAGTGGAGCATATCTGCCATACCTCTTGGCGGATATGTAAAGATGAAAGGGCAAGATGATTCAGACCCAACAAAAAAATCTTTTGACAAAGACAGCTACAACACAAAAACACCTTTTCAAAAGATTTTAATCCTACTCGCAGGACCTTTTGCAAACTTTTTATTGGCTTTTTTTCTCTACTTTGCCATAGGGCTTTCAAACCCAACTACACTCGCACCAGTTATAGGTGAGATAGTAAAAGACTCACCAGCACAACAAGCTGGACTAAAACCAAAAGATGAGATAGTTTCCATAAATGGTAAAGATGTATCTACTTGGAGAGATATGGCAAAAATCATCTCTGAGTCTGATGGCTCACTAAACCTACATGTAAAAAGAGATGGCTTTTTAGAACAAGTAGTTCTAACTCCAAAACTAACAAAAACAACAGATATGTATGGAGATACCATAAAAAGAAAGATGATAGGCATAAGCAGTGCTGGTGTTACAAAACCTATGAACCTTACTTTTACACAAACTTTTGTATATGCCTATGAGCAAACTATCTGGGCATCTACTATGATATACACAGGACTTAAAAAACTCATAGTTGGAGATGTTCCAGCAAAAGAGCTTGGTGGAGTTATAAGCATAGTAAAACTGACATCAGATGCTACTGCGGTTGGTTGGATAAGTGTTGTATTTTTTATGGCTCTCATATCTGTAAACTTAGGTATGTTAAACCTTCTTCCCATACCAGCACTTGATGGTGGACACATAATGTTTAACCTTTATGAGATGATTACAAAACACACTCCAAGTGACAAAGTGATAATGAACTTAACTATATTTGGTTGGGTTATACTTTTTGGACTGATGGCTCTTGGACTTTACAACGATATAAATAGGCTTTTGGAGTAGGGGATGATTCGTAAGTTTATAGAGTTTGCCATAGACAAGCCACTTTTAAACCATATATTTTTAGTTTTTATAGTTGTTCTTTCTATCTCGTCATATATGAATATACCAAAAGAGATTTTCCCCCCTATGAATATGGACAAAATAACTGTAACAGGTGGCTATGTTGGTGCTTCGGCAGATATCTTAGACAAGATGGTTGTTGAGGGGATAGAAGATGACTTACAAAACATAGATGAGCTAGATACTATAAAAACTGTTATAAAAAATGGTTCATTTAGTATAACAGCAGATATAAAACCGGGTTCAGACAATATAAGTGTTTTAAATGATGTAAAAGATGTTGTTTCATCTGTAAAAAAAGATTTACCAGCAGATATGAATGAACCCATAAGTAAGATAAAACTTCACTCTTTTCCACTAGTTCTCATAGCAATATCTTCAAACACTTCAAAAGAAGAACTCTTAAAAAAAGCAAATGAGTTAAAGAAAAAACTATCAAAATTTAAAGATTTAGCAGATATTACCATCCGTGGAGATAGTGATGAAGAACTGAGTGTAGTGCTAAACTATGACAAGATAAAAGCATACTCCCTAAAACCACAAAATGTTGTAAATGCACTTCGTGGTATAAGTTCCATTTTCCCCATAGGAGCTATAACTCAAAACTCAAACCATCTTTACATATCTACCTACAACGGTGAAAAAACAAAAAAAGAGGTTGAAGATACAATCATAAATGTAGGTGGAGTAAAAGTTCGCATAGGAGATATAGCAGATGTCTCTTTCAAACTAAGTGATGAGTCTGAACTATCCCACTACAACGGTGTTAGAAACATCTCTATAAATGTGACAAAAAGTAAAAATGGAAATGCCATAGAACTTGTAAAACAGATAAGAGAACTTCTAAAAGAGCAGGAGAGGAAGTATCCTAACTTTGAGTATAACATATATACAGATACATCAACTTGGATAAAAAACCGTCTAAATATAGTTTTCTCAAACATAGTGTTTGGGCTTATGCTTGTGTTTTTGGCTATGCTTATCTTCATAAATAGAGGCATAGCAGTTGTTGTTGCCATAGGTATTCCTGTGAGTTTTATGATAGGACTCATAGCTACTCAACATATGGGAGATAGTTTAAATATGCTTTCACTGCTTGGTGCACTCATAGCACTTGGTATGCTTGTAGATGAAGCGATAGTTGTTGCTGAGAACATTTACAGACATCTTGAAGAGGGTATGCCTCGTCGTGAAGCTGTAATTGTTGGAGCGGTGGAGATGTTTCCAGCAGTTTTAACAGCTACTCTTACAACTGTTTTTGCATTTTTGCCTATGTTACTTATGAGTGGTGAGATGGGGATGTTTATAAAAATCATACCTATAATGATAACAGTTTTACTCCTTTCATCTTTGTTTGAAGCATTTTACTTTTTACCTCTACATGCAAACGATTTTTTAAAAGTTTCAAAAGAGGGTAGTTTTACCAAAAAATTTTGGGAAAAGATGTATGGCTTTTATGACAAAGTTTTACATTTTGTGTTCAAAAAAAAGGGTTTGTCTGTTTTTGTGATGGTAACACTCATACTTGGTTCTACATACTATATGATGAAAAACTCAAAGTTCCAACTTTTTCCAGATTTTGACAACACTCAGATATATGTTTATGGTAAGGTAGATATAAACAACGACTTGGAAGACACAGAAAAAAAAGTGGCACAGATAGAAAAGCTACTTTTAGAAAATATAGAGAAACAAAATGTGTCATCTGTAACAGCGGTTATAGGTTTTAAGATGGATGCCAAAAACAAAGTTGAGAGGGGAGATAACCTTTTTCATATATTTATAGACCTAAAAGAGAGAGCTCCGGTTAATGTTTTTGACAAATATATAAGCCCTTATCTCTCTTTGGAGTATGATAAAACTGTAAAAACAAGAACACAAGATGCAAAAGATATAGCTAAAAAGATTAAAAAACTTTTAAAACCTCTGTCTAATGAGTTTGAAGAGCTTGTTACAAAAGTTCCAGGTGCTGGGATAGTTGCTCACGATATAGAGGTAGGTTTAAGTGGTAAAAATGTAGATATCTTAGAGGGGCTAAAACTGTTAAAAGCAGAACTTTCAAAGATAGATGGTGTGTTAAATATAGCAGATGATGCAGACATAGGGGAAAAAGAGTTAAAGCTCCGTGTAAACAAGTATGGACAAGAGTTGGGATTTAGTGAAGAGGTGTTGTCAAATAGTCTTAGAGTTTATTACTTAAATAGTGAATATGGAAAACTTTTTAATCATCAAGGACTTATTAAGATGAGGCTTGATAGCGAGATGAAAAAAGATATAAACTCCATAGGAAATATAGAGGTACAAGTTCCAAATTCAGATAGCTTTGTGAGGGTTAGAGATATTTGTGATTTTGTATATATTCAAAGTTTTGTAACTCTTAACAAAGAAGATGGTGTTCGTATAAGAGATGTTTTTGCAACACTAAATAAAAACAAAATCACTTCATCAGAAGTTATGAAAAAGTTACAGCCAACATTTGAAAAACTAAAAAATATGGGTTATAAGATAGAGATAAAAGGTGAGGAAAAAGAGAACAATAAAAATAAAAAAGAGATGATGCAAGCAGGTATTATTGCTCTGTTTTTAATCTTTTTGACACTTGTTTGGTTGTTTGACTCCATACTTAAACCACTCATAGTTATAAGCACCATACCACTTGTTTTGCTTGGTGTTTATGTTGGGCATTGGGTTATGGGGTTAAACCTTACTATGCCAGGACTCATAGGTATAGTTGGTCTTAGTGGTGTTGTTGTGAATGATGGGCTTATAATGGTTGATTTTATAAAAAAAGCAAAAGATGTTGAAGAGCTTATGCAAAGGGCAAAAACAAGACTCAGACCAATTTTACTTACATCTTTGACAACTGTTTTAGGGTTGTTTACACTGATATTTTTTGCATCTGGTCAAGCGATGATACTTCAACCTATGGCTATCTCACTTGGGTTTGGTGTAGCTTGGGCAACAGTTTTAAATTTGGTGTATATTCCACTTGTTTATGCACTTATATATAGAATAAAAGGATAAAAAATGGATTTAAAAGAGTTAGTAAAAAAGAGTTCTCAATTAAGACTTTTATATGTAGAAGATAATGAAGATGCAAGAAACTCAACAAAAGGTTTGTTGTCAGATTTTTTTTCAGATATAACTGTATGTGTAAATGGTGAAGATGGACTTGAAAAATTTAAAAATGATGGTAAATTTGATATTGTTATTACAGATATAAATATGCCAAAAATGGATGGTTTGGAGATGTCTAAAAAAATAAAAGAGATAGACAATAATGTTGAAATAATTGTAGTTTCAGCACACAATGAAAAATCTTTTATAGATGAGGGAAATGATGTTGTTGATGGATACCTTTTTAAACCACTAGATATGATGCAGTTTTTAGAAGAACTAACAAGAATAACATCGAAACTATTGGATTAAATATGAGAATAGATAAATTTTTAAACTCAACAAACATAACAAAAAGAAGACCCGTAGCACAAGATATGATAAAAAACGGTGTAGTGCTTATAAATGATGTAGTAGCAAAAGCAAGTAAAAATGTAGATGTTGGAGACATCATAACCATAAACTATCTAAATGGTGCGAAAAAATACAAAGTTTTACAAATACCGACAACAAAATCTACACCAAAATCTTTGCAACATACTTATGTGGAGGAGATTTGAGTTGTATTTTGATGAATGGAATGGTATAAAAAAATCTATATCCAAAAACTCTAAGGCTTTGAACTTTAACCAAAAAGAGATATTTATGACATATGTTGGTTACAATGTTGGTTTTGAACAAAATGGAGATAAAGATAAAAACTATCTTCGACCAGTTCTTGTATATAAAAAATTTAGTAGAAATCTTTTTCTTGGTATTCCATTAACTACGACACAAAAAGAGAGTAAGTTTTATTATAGTTTTAGTTTTAAAGATGGTAAAGTAAGCACAGCAATACTTTCACAAATAAGGCTTTTTGATAGTAAAAGGTGTAAGTATAGAATGGGGCAGATAAAAGATAAAGACTTTATAGAACTAATAAATAAATTTAAAAAATTGACAGATGTTACCCCTTGAAAAACAAGGGGAGCGGTTAAAACCGATTTATGAGTGGTATTATACCATAAAAATGAAAATAGTTATATTTTTTTGCTAAAATATGTAAAATGAGTCAAGAATGACTCATCTTGCCGATAGGCAAAGTTTTAGTGATTGAGTATAATTTTGGCTTTGCTAAAATTATACGAGAATTTATTTGTAGGTGTTTAAGATGAAAGAGATAGAAAAAGATTTTAGAAAGTTGTTTGAAGGTGATATGGACTCTGAGCAGATGAGGGAGTTTTTGTTGAGCATAAAACTTGACTCATCTACACCTGTTGAGAGTATAGCTTTGGGTGCTAAGGTTATGAGAGAACACTCCATAGCATTGCCTATCTCAGATGAGCTTAGAAAAAAATGTATAGATATAGTTGGAACGGGTGGAGATAAGATAGGCTCTTTTAACATCTCTTCAACAACAGCTTTGCTTGTTAGTGCGACTGGTAGTTATGTGGCAAAACATGGTAGCCGTTCTATTACCTCAAAAAGTGGCAGTGCCGATATGTTACAAGAACTTGGTATAAGACTCGATTTGAGTGTAGAACAAAATGCCAAACTTTTAGAAGAGAGTGGGTTTGCTTTTATGTTTGCTCAAAACCACCACCCAGCTATGAAGTTTATAGTTCCAGTTAGAAAAACTATACCAGACAAGACTATATTTAACATTTTAGGGCCACTTACAAACCCGGCACATGTGCAAAAAAGTATGCTTGGAGTTTTTGACAAAGAGTTTGTTCCTAAGATGGCAGAAGCTCTAAGGTTAAATGGCTCAACTTCTAACCTTGTTGTGAGTTCACAAGAGGGTATGGACGAGATAAGCATAAGTGGTGTAACATATGCTTCACAACTTCGTGATGGAGTAACTCACGACTTTGTTATAGACCCGCAAGAGTATGGCATAAAGTTAGCACCACTTAAAGCCATAATGGGTGGAGATGCAAAAGAGAATGCTC
>CAYNVR010000068.1:0-7318 GCA_964400715.1 uncultured Sulfurimonas sp. | reverse complement strand
CTGGAACTCTTTGAACACGGTGAGTTCCACCTTCATACTTCAACCTACTATAAACCTGCTCACCTTTTATGAGAGCTATCACCTCTTTAAAACCACCAGCATCACTTGGAGATGTAGATATAAGCTCTATCTTCCACCCTTTTAGGTCAGCATATCTTGTGTAAGCTCCAAAAAGGTCCCCAACAAATATAGCTGCCTCATCTCCACCAGCACCAGCACGAAGTTCCACAATGATGTTTCTGTCATCATTTGGGTCTTTTGGAAGAAGGAGTAGTTTTATCTCCTCTTCAAGTTCTGGTTTTTGAGGTTCAAGCTCTTTGAGCTCCTCTTTTGCCATATCTGCCATCTCAGGGTCGCTTAGCATCTCTTTTGCTTCTGCAATCTCATCTATGAGGTTTTTATACTCTTTTGCTTTTTCAACTATTGGTAAAAGTGATGATTGTTCTTTTGAGAGTTCTGTCATCTTTTTGATGTCAGAGGTGATGTCAGGTGAACTTAGCAATTCGCTAAGTTCGTTATAGCGGTTGATAAACGGAGTTAGTTTATCTGCCAACATAGTAGTTAGCCTATAATGCGTTTACAGATTTGTGTAGACGACTAACTTTTCTTGAAGCAGTTTCTTTTTTCAAGATACCTTTGCTTACAAATTTATGAATTTGTTGGTTAGCAACTTTAAGAGCTGCTTGTGCTTCCTCTTTGTTACCAGCTTCAACTGCTGTATTAACTGCTTTTACTATATTTTTAAGACGAGTTCTGTAAAAACGATTACGCTCAGTACGAACGATAGTTTGGCGAATTCTCTTAACTGATGACTTGTGATTTGCCATTTATGAGTCCTTCTCATTAAATTTAAGTGCGAAATTTTAGCTTAAAAATAATTAAAATTAAGTTAAAGGGTGTTAAAATAAGGAAATAAATTTAAAATATAGGTATAAAATGAAACTTTTTGGAACAGATGGAGTAAGGGGAAAAGCTGGGGCATTTTTAAATGTGCAACTTGCTATGAAAGTAGCAATGGCAGCTGGAATCTACTTTAAAAAAACAGCAAAAACAAATAAAATCCTCATAGGAAAAGATACAAGAAGAAGTGGCTATATGATAGAAAATGCGATAGTCGCAGGGCTTACAGCCATAGGTTATGATGTTATACAAATCGGCCCTATGCCAACCCCTGCCATAGCTTTCATAACTGAAAATATGAGATGTGATGCGGGGATTATGATAAGTGCTTCACACAACTCTTTTGAAGATAACGGCATAAAGTTTTTTGATGCAAACGGAGATAAACTTTCAAGTGATATAGAAAAAGAGATAGAAACAATTTACCACAATGAAGAGTTGCTTTTATCTGCTCAGGTGACAGATAAAAATATAGGTAAAGCAAAAAGGATAGACGATGTCATAGGTCGTTACATAGTTGAGCTTAAAAACTCTTTTCCTCGTGAGTTGTCTCTTCAAGGTATGAGAGTTGTTTTAGATACTGCAAACGGTGCAGCTTACAAGGTAGCACCAACTATTTTAGAGGAGCTTGGAGCAGAGGTTTTTGTTATACACAACAAACCAGATGGGTTTAACATAAATGAAGATTGTGGAGCTTTACATACAAGAAACTTGTCGCAGTGTGTTGTAAAATTTAGAGCAGACATTGGGATAGCTCTTGATGGTGATGCAGACAGACTTGTAGTGGTAGATGAAAAAGGTGATGTAGTAGATGGTGACCAGCTCATAGGAGCTTTGGCAAAACATCTAAATGACAAAAATCTTTTAAAAGGTGGTGGAGTTGTTGCTACGGTTATGAGTAACAAAAGTCTTGAAGATTTCCTACATGTAGAAGGTTTGGAGCTTCATCGTTGTGATGTTGGGGACAAAAATGTTCTTGAAGTTATGAAAAAAGATGGACTAAACTTTGGTGGTGAACAAAGTGGGCATATCATAATGCACGATTATGCAAAAACAGGTGATGGAACTGCGAGTGCATTGCAGGTTTTGGCTATGTTGGTAGAGAAAAAAGAGGTTGCTTCAAAACTTTTAAGACCATTTGAGCTTTGCCCACAAAAACTTGTAAACATACATGTAGCCACAAAAAAACCACTACAAGAGATAGATGGACTTCAAAGCAGACTAGATGAGCTTGAAAAGTTAAACATAAGATATCTCATAAGATACTCTGGAACAGAGAACAAACTAAGAGTTTTACTTGAAGCACAAGATGAAAAGCTTATGAATGAGAAGATAGATGAGATGTGTGATTTTTTCAAAAAAGTGTTAAATGCCTAACATATATCTAAAACTAAGTGCCATCTTACTTCTGAGTCTTAGCGGGGTTTTTATAATCGACCAAAACATCAAAACTCTTTTTGTAGATGGGTTTAGATACTACACTGAGTGTATAGATTTTATTTTGGTATATAACAAAGGTGTCGCTTTTTCTATGTTTGCATTTTTGCAAGAGTGGCTAAAATACATACAGATAGTTATAGTATTTGGTGTATTTGGTTATGTTTACTACCTAAAAAAACTCTGTTTTGCTTTCCCTGTTGGGCTTATGCTCGGTGGGGCGGTATCTAACATATATGACAGATTTATCCACGGTGGTGTTGTAGATATGGTTTACTGGCACTGCGGGTTTAACTTTGCAGTGTTTAACTTTGCAGATGTTATGATAGATGTAGCCGTGGCTTGGATTTTGGTGTTAAACCTCAAACCACAACTTTGTAAAAGTTAAAAAGAGTATTTTAGGTCTATCCCTACTCTGTCGTTGTTTCTCCATTTACCGTAGTAGCTGTTTACATCTCCGTTAAACAGTTCTACAAAAAGAGTTGTGTTTATACCGTTTGCTGATTTGTATGTAGAAGCTATCTTTTGGTATCTTCCAGAGTCTTTTTCCTGCTCCACTTCAAGTCTAAAATTTCCAAAATATGTTAAGTTCCATTTGTCATTTATCTGAGCCATCATATTTATAAGCACATCATTTTTAGGAGCTCTTGTTTTTTCAGAAGAGCGGTAAGTTAGTTCTTTGTCATAATGGTTTGTGATAGTCTCTTTTACATACTCAACTGTCATATCTATCTTTTTAAAACCAACTTTATCTACAAATTTATCAAGAGTATATGTTACCCCTCCAACTGCTGAGATAAAGTCATCATCTTTATCTTTAAACACACTTTGGTAATACACTTCTGCATGTAGTTCAAACTTTTTGTATGTAGTTGAGAAACCTGTATCTATATACATAGCTTTTGGGTTTGTTTCAAGGTAGAGGTTAGGTGTGTTTGTGTACTCTAAAACAGAGTAGATAGATGGTCCATAACCAACACTAAATAGTAAGTCTATCCCTTGGTTATATAAAATAGTGTTAAACTTAGATGTAAACAATGCACGAACTTTGTTTTCCTCATCTTTTGTTACCTTAGCTGCATCATCAACAGTAAATGAGTTTACAACTACATCTTCACCATCTCCACCCCATCTTGTTTTCATACTCGCTGTTTTTGATGTTGATATGTATGGAAATAAAACAAGAGCATAACTTGAATTGTCTAAATAATACTCTGTTTTTACAAGTAAAGTTCCTATTGTGTATGGGTCAAGAGGGTCTGGTGATAGTTTTGTGTTATAAACATCAGATGGTGAGTAGAGTGTAGATATGCCTGGATTAAACATCTTTTTACCAGCTACTATGTCATAGTTGTCTGCACTCTTTATGGCATATAGCTCTTTTATACCAGCTACGACCATTTTTTTATCGTTATCTCTTGGTTCGTTTAGAAGTTTGTCATACTCATAAGTATCACTATCTGTTCCTATGAGTCCAAAAACTGAACCACTTACTATGTAGCTGTCTTTTTTAAACTTTGTGTTTAACTCTAAAATAGTATCTGAGTGGTAAAGGTTTGTGTCTTGGTTTTCTACATCTGTTGGGTTTACAAAACCATAACCCCTTACTTTTATAAAACCGTTAAAAGTTAGGTTGTAACTTTTTTTCTCTTTTTTTGGTTCTTCTACCAAAAACTCTGTATCTTCAAAACTTTCGTCAAATAAACTGTCCATATCATCAGTTCCAAAAACCAATGAAGATACACAACAAAGAGCTAATAGTGTCTTTTTCATTTTTTCCCTTTTATTATATTTATATTTTTTAGCAGTGATGGAACAAAATACAAATCTGATAGTATAGCTACAAATATAACCAACATAGATAATAATGCAAACTCAATAATGGGTATAAAGTCTGATGTTGTTAGAGTTAAAAAACCTAACATCAAAGATATGGTTGTTAGAAGTATGGCTTGACCTTCTGCTTTTATGGAGCTTAAAACAGCATTGTCCTTGTCTGTATGGTTTTGACTTTCATGTTTGTATTTCATCATAAGGTGGATAGTATCATCCACAACTATACCAAATGTGATGGTTGCTATGATGGCCGTTACCACATTTAGAGGTATGTCCATCATCCCCATTAACCCAAAAAGTATGGAGATAGGTACTAAGTTTCCAAGAAGTATCACCACCCCAGCTTTTAAGTTTTTAAATACAAAACTTATCATCATAAATACTACAAAAAGTGTAGCTATAACAGAGTATGTTTGACCGTAGGCTATGGTGTCAGCAGCTTTGTTTAGTAAAACATTTTTACCTGTTATGTTTATTTTAAGAGATGGGTCTATGTTGTTTTTTATATACTCTTGTAAGATAGCTTTTTGTTTGTTAAACTCACTAGATGAAAATATGTTGTGCCAAACATCTATCTTCGCAGTTTTGTAGTCTTGACTTACATATTTTTTTATATCTTTTCTATGAAAAAACATATAGTATTGAGCTATTAGGTTTGAGTTTTTTGGGACAAAATAGTATTTTTCATCACCCTCTCCCATCATCTCTTTGTTTACTATGGAAAGGTTATCTGCGATAGATATGGCATAGTTAAACTTTGTATCTTTTTTTAAAAAGTTTTCTATCTTTTCAAGTTCGTGTAGGTATTTCCACTCTTTAAAAGCTTTTTTCTTTGGTGCTTCAACCACTATGTAAAAAGATTGGATACCATTTGTGTATGTTTTAAAATGCTCCGCTCTTTGTCTTACATCTGAGTCTTTTTTAAAGTAGTTTAGTGTGTTGTTGTCTAACACTATGTTTGGTACAAAGCTCATAAAAACAACCATAACACCAGCTACAACCATATAAACTTTTTTTGTATGTTTTATGTAAACCTGTTTTGCAGATTCTATGATACTTTCATAGTTTATAGTATGTTTTCTTGTAACATCTATCTTCATACTGTGTAACATATTTGAAACGATGATAACAGTTACAATGAAGTTTATAAACAATCCAAAACTTGAAACAAGTGCAAAATCTTGTAAAACAATAATTTGGTTAAAGTAGATAGAAGCAAAACCTATTACCGTTGTTGTTGTAGTTAAGATGATAGCAAGTCCAAGTTTTTTACTTATCGCTTTTATGATGATATCTTTGTCATCTGTAAGAGTTTTTTCACTCACATACTCACTAACAAGGTAAGAGTCCTCAGTTGTTCCTATGAGAACAATGAGGGCTGGGATGATGGAGGTAAGCATAGAAAACTCTATGCCTGTTAGTCCCATAAAACCTAATACTATTAAGATACTTATGAGTGAAGTGGTAAATGGTATGAGTGTTAGTTTGAAACTTTTTAGATTGTATAAAATAATAAGAAGTATCACAACTATGGCAAAAGGGATTGTGTATAGGGTATCGTGCCAGATATATGATAAAACTTGCTCATTTATGTAAGGGTTACCAAAAAGTAACACTTCATCAAATGAGTCTTCATACTTGTTTAAAACTAAATCTACATCTTGTGTTACAACTTTGTTGAGGTTGCTATCATCGAAATGCTCAACTGTGATGTTTAGTAGTAACATCTTACCATCATCACTGATGAGGTTGTGGTTTATGAGTGGGTTTGCAACTGCATCTTGTTTTGCTTGTAACCTCTCTTTTTGTGAGTTGGGGATGTTGTATGGGTCTATGAAAACATCTGTATGCAACTCCTCATCTCTGTAAACAAAGTTTTGTTTGTTAAATATAGAGTCTATGGAGTCTATGTGTGGAACTTTTTTAAGCTCCTCTATGAGAGTTTTTAGTTTGTTAAGTTTCTCTTTTTCAAAAAGGTCATCACCTTTTATGCTAATTACTAAACTGTTGTCTGAACCAAATTGCTTTATACTTTCTAAGTAAAAAAGATACTCAATATCGTTGTTTATAAAAAACTTGTTTGTAGCACTACTGAACTTTATATCTTTTATGAAGTATGAAAAGAAGATAGTAGTCAAAAAGACTACTATGAGGGATATTTTTCTATTTTTTATAAAAAAAAACAAAAACTCTTTGAAGCAACTACTCATCTGCCATATGCTCTTCGTTTAGCAGATATCTTTTTGTAAATGCTTTTTTGTTTATTTTTTCATTGATTTTCAAATCTTTTACCATTACAACTGTTTTATGGTTCTCTTTTTTGTTGATGATAGCAACTTTTAAAGGTCTGTAAACAGTTCCTGTTGGGTTTACAAACTCCCAAGAGTTTTCAAACTTTATAAGAGATTTATCTTTACCGTAAAACTCAACTTTTTTAGTATAAAAATGCTCTTTTGTTACCCAAAGGATTTTTTTACTATAACTTGTTTTTGGTGTATAAGCCTCTGTTGGAGTAGCTTCTATCACATAACAAAGCTCTTTTTTGTCACTTTTTGCAACTTTAACATCTTCCTCTTTTAAGATTTTGTAGTTGTAGTTTTCTAACTTGTCTGCACTTAAATCTTCATAAGTAAAATCTGTCCCCATAAAATAGTTTTTCTTACTACCTTGTGCTATTCTTTGTAGTTTTTTTAGTGCTGGTGTGTAGAGGTATTGATTTTCTATCTCTTTACTTGCTTGTAGGTTTAACAAAGCTGTTCCACCAACATCAGATGGTTTTACAAAAACTATGAGACTGTCTGTTAAGTCTTTCTCAACATCTTTTCTCATCTTTCTTTTTACTTCTCTTTTTTCTTTACTGTTGTCACTGTTTATGAGAATCATAATCTCACGAGATTGTTCACTTTTTGTAGATTGTAAATCTTTTTGTTTTTGCATAACCTCTCTACCACTCATACCAAACAAAACACTAACACAACATAGCATTAAAACAATTTTTTTCATTAAATACCCTTTTTTAGTTTAATATAAAAATTGTAACATAGTTATTTTAGATTTGTCAATTATAATGTTTTTTTATGATTTTTTAAGAGGTGGATGGGGTAGAGGGATTCGAACCCCCGAATATCGGTACCAAAAACCGAGG
>CAYNVR010000067.1:0-7401 GCA_964400715.1 uncultured Sulfurimonas sp. | reverse complement strand
AAAGATAGCACTTGTTTTTCATGGGTGGGATTTACTTGTTTGCCAGAGTGTGTAGTATATGTGTGCAATCTTTGGAATAGTAGGGGATTATGATGAACAAAAAGCTCTAAGGGGTGTGAAGCTTTTAAAACACAGAGGGGAAGATTTTTGTGGTGTTAGTGCAGATGCTCACAGCTTTTTGGCTCATCAGCGACTAAGCATAACAGATATAAGCTCATCTTCAAACCAGCCTTTTGTTTATAAAAATATAAAACTACTTTTTAACGGTGAGATATACAACTACAAAGAGTTAAAAAAAGAGTTGGACTTTGAGTTTAAAACAAGTGGCGATACTGAGGTGGTTTTGGCTTCATACTTGCGGTGGGGAGTTGACTTTGTAAACCATTTGCGAGGTATGTTTGCCATAGCTATCTTAGATGGCGATGAGCTTTTTTTGTTTCGTGACAGGTTGGGTAAAAAACCACTTTTTTATATGCAACAAGGTAGAAGTTTTTACTTTGCTTCGGAGATAAAAGCTCTTAGGTTTTTTCAACCAAAAACAGAGTTAAATGATGATGCTTTGATGAGTTACTTGACTTTTCTTGCTCCAACACCTCCACACACTTTTTACAAAGGTATAAACAAACTCTCTTCTGGTAGTTTTGTGAGGCTCAAAGGTGGTAAGGTTGAGGTAAAAAGCTACTACAACATCTTAGATGTAACACCTAACACTATAACAAACAAAGATGAAGCTGTTAGTGTTTTAGAATCTGTTTTAAAAGAGTCCATAGATTTAAGACTAAAAAGTGATGTCAAGATGGCATCTCTACTCTCAGGTGGGATAGACAGTGCTACCATAAACTACTATGGCAAAGGTTTACAAACATACACACTTGGCTACAAAGGTTTTTCAAAATACGATGAAACTCAAAATGCCAAACAAACAGCTGAGTTTCTACATGTAGAAAATAAAATGGTACAGATAGATGAAGATGATTTTGTATCTGCTATGTATGATGTTTTAGACACTCTTGATGAACCGTTAAATGACCCAGCTTCCATACCACTTTACCTGCTTTTTAAAGAGATAAAAAAAGATGGTTATAAAGTTGTTTTGAGTGGGGAGGGGAGTGATGAGTTGTTTTTGGGGTATAGACAATATTTTGAATATCTAGATATAGAAAAAGCATCTGAACTTTTACACAAAAACTGGCTTAAAAAGTATTTTCGTTCCAACTTTTCTATGAACCGTGAGTGGGAGTGGTATAAACGGGTTTTTGATGGTAGTTTGCTTTTTAGAACCTCGGGTGAAAAATTTACCGATATGCAAAAAAACATTTTGATGAAGCGAAATGTAAGAGATGATGAGTCCCTAAAATACCTGCAACCATATCTGCAAAACTTTACAAACTCAAACCATAGCGACCACTCCATTTGGTACAGTTACATAGACCTCAATATATTTCAGGCAGAACACTTTTTGACAAAGCTTGACCGTGTAAGTATGGCTCATGGCATAGAGTCAAGAACACCATTTTTAGACCATAAGTTGGTAGAGAGTGTTTTTAAAATCTCCCCAAAACTTCGCTACGAAGATGGAGTTACAAAAAGTTTGTTAAAACAGATGATGAGCAATAAACTCTCAGATGAGATACTAAACAGAAAGAAAAAAGGTTTTTCTAACCCATATATGGAGTACCTCATAAACTCAGGCGAGATAAACCTCATAACAAAAGTAAATAAAAAAACAGCTCTGTTTAAAGATGATGTTTTAGAAAAATATATACAAATGGCAAAAAAAGGGAGATTCAAACAACATACATGGGGGTTGTTTGTGCTTAGTTATTGGTTGGAAAGCTTTATGGTATAATTTTGGTATGATATTTGAGTATGACAAGCATAAAAGTGATATAAATAAACAAAAGCATGGGATTGATTTTCAAGAAGCTCAAAAACTTTGGGAGGACCCATATGCTTTTGAATTGCCATCTTTACAAAACGGGAGTGAAGATAGATTTTTGGTTTTGGGGATGATAGGTTCTAAAAACTATACAGCTATAATCACTTACAGATGTGAAAATGTTAGGATTATATCTGTAAGAAGGTCAAGACAAAAGGAGAAGATACTTTATGAAAGCATTAGAAATAGATAAAAAGTTTGATGAAAATCAAGAAGATATTTTGGATTATTTTGATACATCAAAAGTAAAAATGTTAAATGAAGAGTCAAAAAGGGTAAATATAGATTTTCCAAGTTGGATGATACACTCGTTAGACAAAGAAGCAAAACACATAGGTGTTAGCAGACAAGCTGTTATAAAGATGTGGTTAGCTGAAAAACTACAAAGTTTAAACTCACATGTAGCATAAAATATGATGAAAAAGAAAAAGATACCATACGGACTTAGTGATTTTAAAAGGATAAAAACTGAAAACTACTACTATATAGACAAAACTCATTTTTTAGAAAAGTTAGAAGATGAGCAAAATTTCCTCTACTTTCTTCGTCCAAGAAGGTTTGGTAAGAGTTTGACTCTTGCTATGATAGAGGCTTACTTCGATGTGCATTATAAATCTCAGTTTGATGAGATATTTAAAGACACCTATGCTTATGAGCATCCTACACCATTTAAAAGTAGTTTTTATATACTGAGTTTTAATTTTTCAGCTGTTGATACTACCGACTATGAGAGTAGTTTTAGAACAAATCTAAATGATGCTGTTGAGCATTTTATAGCTAAGTATAAGCTAAATTTGAAAATAGATACTACTAATCCCATAGATAAGATAAGACAACTGTTGCAGTATGCAAATGTAAATGATATGCCCATCTACATACTCATAGATGAGTATGATAACTTTATAAACAAACTACTCATAAACGACATAACTCTGTACAAAGGTATGGTAACAGACAAAGAAGCTATCTATAAAGAGTTTTTCTCTATGTTAAAAGTTGGGACAAGTGGGAATGACAGTGCCATAAGAAAGATGTTTATAACAGGTGTCTCTCCATTGGCTTTGTTTGATGTTACAAGTGGAAACAACATAGGTAAAAATATATCGTTAGATGAAAAATACAACGATATGGTGGGTGTAACACAAGATGAGTTACAACAGCTTATAACTTACTACGATTTGGAAGATAAAAAAGATGAGATAGTTCTAAGGTGTCAAGAGTGGTATAACAACTACAAGTTTAATGAAGATGTTAATCATACTATCTACAATTCAGATATGATATTTTACTATTTGGAGAGTTTGATAAACACAAACAAAGAACCAAAAGAGCTTATAGATGTAAATGTTAGAACAGACTATACAAAACTCAAATACCTTGTATATACAAACAAACGGTTAAACGGGAACTTTGACCTTTTAAACCAACTAATACAAGGTGAGCTGGTAACAACAACAAACATAAAAACAACTTTTAGTGCTTTTGAGATGTTACAGCCTGAGAACTTTAAATCGTTTCTTTTTTCATTAGGTTTTTTAACACTTGATAAGTATAGGACAAGTTTAAAGCTATCTATACCAAATCAAACTATAAAAAAGATAGTAGCAGAGTTTATACAAAGTGCTTACAAAGATGTGAGTTTTACACCTTTTATAGAGAAATTTAACCGTTATTTGGAAGATTTTGGTTATGAGAAAGATTTAAAAGTGTTTCATTATCTAGCACAAGAGGTTGAGAAAAACTCTGTTATTCGCGACTACATAGATGGGGAGAATTTTATAAAAGGTTTTCTCATAGCTTACTTTTCACTAAACCCTTACTATGAAGTTATAAGTGAGCTTGAACTAAACAAAGGGTTTGCTGACATCACACTAAACCCAAGTAGAGATGAGATACCTTATGGAGCTTTGATAGAGTTAAAGTATATACCAAGAAGTCAGTTTAGTGAAAAACTAAAACTTCAAAAGGTAGAAGAAGCAAAACAACAGCTACAAAACTATGACCCAAAAACCATACCACAACTAAGAGATAAACCGTTTGTGAAGATTGTTCTTGTATATAACGGGTGGGAGATGGTTGTTTGTGAGAGTGTTTAACATAACATACCTTTTAGTTTTTGCTATGCTACTTTGGGGTGGTGGTTGGAGTGCTTTGAAGGTGCTTACATACAACACACCAGCAGATGTCATAGTGTTTTGGAGGTTCTTTTTTATGAGCCTCTCTTTTTTACCCATCTTGTATATCTTAAAAATCCCGTTTAAGTTTGAAAAAAAGTCTGTTATATTTGTAACATCTGGTGCTTTTTTAAATATAGCTTTTATGGTGAGTGCTTTTTTTGGTATAAAGTATGGCTTTGCGGGCGCAGGGAGTGTTGCCATAACAACTCTTAGCCCCATTATGACATTTTTGCTTGTGAGTATCATTTTTAGGAAAAAAATCACACCCATAAAACTGTTTGGGCTTTTTTTAGGGCTTGTTGGTGGGGCTATCTTGTTAGAGCTTAACAATTTGGAGCTTTTTTTAGATGGGGCAAATCTGTTTTTTTTGTTGTGTGCTTTGGTTTGGGGTGGCATAACATTGCTATCTCAACATTCACAGAGGTATATACACCCCATATATTATAGTTTTTTCATATCTGTTTTTGCTACATGTATAACTTTTTTGTATGTTGTTAGTTCAGATTTTATGGTTGTTTTTGAACAGGGATGGCAGTTTTGGTTTGCTTTGTTGTATCTTAGTGTTTTGGGACAGAGTGTGGCAACAACTATATTTTTTATAGCAAGTGGTAAGATAGGTAGTGAAAAAACAAGCTCTTTTATGTTTTTGGTACCTGTTTTTGCTTTAAGTATATCGTATATAGTTTTAGATGAAGAGTTACAACTTCATACAGTTGTTGGTGGGGTTGTGAGTATGTTAGCTGTATTTTTTATAAATAAAAAGGAATTAAAATGAAACTTTACGCACCGTGGGAGAAAGCCTTTAAAAAGGTCTCTACTCCATTTGAAGAATTTTTACATGCCCAGACAACTACGGGTATGGTTCTTATGTTTATGACTGTTGTTGCTCTTGTTTTGGCAAACAGTTCTCTTTCTGAGGTTTATGCTCACTTTTTTCATACAGATATAAAAATAGTTGTTGGTTCGTGGGAGCTTTCCCATTCTATCCACCACTGGATAAATGATGGACTTATGGCTATATTCTTTTTTATAATTGGTTTAGAGATAAAAAGGGAGATTTTAGTAGGTGAACTCTCAAACATAAAAGTAGCAATACTTCCCATACTTTGTGCTGTTGGTGGTATGGTTTTACCAGCTCTTATTTATAGTGGCATAAACTATGGTAGCAGTGGAGCTGTTGGATGGGGGATACCTATGGCGACAGATATAGCTTTTGCCATAAGTGCTTTGGTTTTACTTGGAAATCGTGTTTCACCAGCTCTTGTAACTTTTTTGGTTGCTTTGGCGATAGTAGATGACCTTGGAGCTGTTATAGTTATAGCTATGTTTTACACAGAGCAGATATCTTATGTGCCACTTGGTTTAGCTGGTGTTATGTTTTTGATAATGGTTACTTTTAACCGTTTTGGGATACACAAAATACTTCCATATTTTATAGTTGGACTCTTTATGTGGTTTTTTATGCTTGAATCTGGTGTTCATGCTACCATAGCTGGTGTTATAGCTGCTTTGGCTATACCTTCAAAACCAAAACAAGCACCTGTTGATTTTTCAAAACATACTAAAAACTTACTTGATGAGTACGAGAACTACCCCGTAACAACAGACCATATAATGCACGAAAAACAAAAAGCGATATTAACAACTATAAAAGATAAAATAGAAGCTGTTGGAACCCCATCTGCAAGGCTTGAACATAGCCTACACTTACCTGTGGCACTTTTGGTTATACCACTTTTTGCACTGGCAAATGCTGGAATATCTGTTGATTTTTCATCTATTGGGACAACTATAACAACTCCTGTTTCTTTGGGAATTGTTTTTGGTCTTATAGTTGGTAAAGTTTTGGGGATATTTGGTGTGGCCTATCTTGCCATAAAACTTGGCATAGCAAAACTACCAGAGGGTAGCACAATGAATCAGCTCTTTGGTGTAGCATTTTTAGGTGGCATAGGTTTTACTATGTCTATATTTGTAGCAGATTTGGCATTTTTGGGAAATGAAGAGATGATTTTTCAAGCAAAAGTTGGGATACTTTCAGCCTCACTATTTGCTGGATTGTTTGGTTTTTTGTGGTTGAGGTTTGTTGCGAGGAGATAGTATTTTAATTAACTATATGTTAAAATCTCAAAAAACTTAAAGGTATGGTTTTGTCAAAAGATACAGAGTTTGAAAATGCAGTAAAAACTATGATGTTACATGTAGGGGAAAACCCAGACAGAGAGGGGCTTTTAGATACTCCTAAAAGGGTTAGAAAGTCGTTTGAATTTATCTATGGTGGGTATAAACAAGACCCAAAAGAGATACTTCAAAAAGCTCTTTTTACAACTACAAATGATGAGATGGTTTTGGTAAAAGATATAGAGTTTTACTCTACATGTGAACACCATCTTTTACCCATCATTGGTCGTGTACATGTAGCTTACATACCAGATGGAAAAGTGGTAGGGCTTTCAAAAATCCCCCGTGTTGTAGATGTTTTCGCTCGTCGTATGCAGATTCAAGAACAACTAACAGAACAGATAGCAGATGCCATTATGGATACAATCACACCAAAAGGTGTAGCAGTTGTAATCCAAGCTCGTCATATGTGTATGGAGATGAGAGGGGTTGAGAAGATAAACTCAACAACAACATCATCTGCACTTCGTGGATTGTTTAAAAAAGATGAAAAAACAAGAAGTGAGTTTTTTTCACTCATAAATTCTCATAGTGGGCATAGGTATTAAGATACAAAATAATTTATTTATAAACATATTTTGTTAAAATAGTATCAACAAAAAAAGGTTGGTACTATGAAAATTCTCTCACTTGATTTAGGTATAACTTCTATTGGCTACTCAGTTTTAGAAAAAAAAGAAGATAATCGCTACTCTCTTATAGATTATGGTGTAAGTATGTTTGATACTCCATACGATAAAGATGGAAAATCCAAAAAAAAATTACATAGCACAAATACATCTATGTCAAAACTTTATGAAAAAAGAAAACAAAGAAAAAAAGCACTTGCTAAACTTTTTGAAGATTTTGGTTTAGAAAAAGCACAAAAACTACTTCAACAAGAAAAACAAAACATCTACAAAAACAAATGGCAATTAAGATGTGATGATGTTTTTAAAAGAAAACTTAATGTTGGTGAGTTTTTTGGTATTCTTTACTTTATAGCAAAACATAGAGGATATAAGTCTCTTGATACAAATGAACTTTTAGAGGAGTTATGTGAAGAGTTAGAGCTTAATTGTGAAATGAAATCATCAAAAAAAGATGATGAAAAAGGTAAAATCA
>CAYNVR010000066.1:0-7476 GCA_964400715.1 uncultured Sulfurimonas sp. | reverse complement strand
TGTATGATTATAAAGTATCTCAACATCTATCTTGTCTTGCGATGGTAAAACAGCACTACCATACTTGTGCTGATACTCTTTTATCTTTTCAAGATATCTATCTGGTGTTGCCCAATCACCATTTTGCAAAGCTTTGTCAATAGATGAAAAATAACCCATAGCTATATTTCTAACTTCATCTGCATTTTTTGGCTCAAAAGTTTGTAGAGCTTCAATAGTCCCAAACCATTTGTTATTTATATCATCTGGTTTTGGCCATATTTTTAAAAGTGAACCAGTATAAACCATATATGCTACATTTACTCTCTCATCTACTTTTAGTATCTCTTTGTCAAACTTGTTTCTGTTTTTTGGAGCTTTTCTTGATGCTTCATCAACCTGCTTTGCTATCTTGTAACCTCTCATAGCATTTACATCTTGAAAAAACTGTGTAAAAGACACATACTTAGTATCTTCATCTACACCTAAGAGTTTGTTTACATATCTGTTTTTTGTTCTGATTATTTTTAGATTTTTATAAACATCTGGTCTTATCATCATACCCAAAATGACTTGGTTCGCATCAAGTTTGTTCCCACCAAACTCTATGTAAGAGCCTCTGTTTATCTTTGCTAAAATCTCTCTGCTTAAAGTATCTACTGGTTTCATACGACCTCGTGAGTCTTGAACTACAATCTCTCCAAACTTGTCTGCATGAGATTTTTGAAAACTAAGAGCAACTTGTTCATCTTGTGTAAGTGCATAAGTTGGTGAAAAAACTCCAATCAAAACAAACATAACCATAAAAGAGAGTGTTTTCATATCTCTTGCCTTTTGTGCTTTTTTTACAAGTTGAGCAACCCTGTGGTTTTTAGAAAAGAGTGTCCAAAACATACCTATACCAAGTAGTAAGTAACCCAAATATGCCCACACAGTTCCCGGATCATTATTGACAGATAGAACTGTCCCTTTTTCATCTGGGTCATAAGATGACTGAAAAAATCTATACCCGTCATACTCTAAAATATGGTTCATATATATCCTAAAATCCTCTTTTTTCCCAACTCTGTTATCTATGAGTGTAACCTCACTCGCATAAGAAGCAGGACTCATAGAACCTGGGTATCTATCTAACTGGAAGTCATTTAGTTTTATCTCAAATGGTAAGTTTATCTTTTTAGCACCATAAGAAAGATTTATGTATATACCATCTATATTTACAAAATATTTTTTCCCTATGCTACCAGATTGTCCAAAAACCATCACATCTTTTGCTTTACCATCTACACTAACTCTCATTTGTAAAGCATCTATGCCATTTGTTCTCAAAGAGAGATTTTTGTTTGTTACTATCTTAGATGTAGCTTTTTCATAAAACTTTTTCAACACAAATCCACTTCCACCATCTAAACTAAAAAGAGTTCTATCTCTTAACTTTTCATTTTCCGATGGCTCTATCTGCCCTTGTGAACGGTCGTCCATATGTAAGTAAGTCATAGGAAAGTTATGTTTAAAGTAAAGTTCACCACCTTTTAAAAATATAAAAACAACATCTTTACTAAAAGTTTTACCAGAGTTAAAATCTATTATGAAGCTTCCAGCATCATAAAACTCCCCCTCACTCAAAACAACACTCTGCCCTGCTCCACCACCTGTTACCATCATAGAAAGTGTTGGTTTACCATCTTTTGAAGCAAAAATCCCCTCAACAGCATTTGGTATGTATGAAAGTAGTTTCACACCAACATCTTTACCATTTAACTCTACATGTAGCTCCAAAGAGTTTGAACCTTTTTTAGATAAAAAAACTTTTTTATCTACACTTTTTTTAGTTTTAGTGTCCATAACATCTACACTAAAAAAGTTATCTGCACTTGTTATAAGAGATGAACTATCTCCCTCTCTTATGTGCATAGTCCCTTCAAAACCAACATATCTTGTAACACCAGCACCAAAAAGGATTACTAAAAAAGCTATATGAAATGTAAAAACATTTAGGTTTTCCAACCTATACATTTTGTATCTGAGTATATTTATAACCAAGTTTATGCCTAACAAACCCATCAACACTTCAAACCATCTGGCATTATAAATCTCTGCTTTGGCAGTAAGTGTTCCATAGTCATTTTCTATAAATGTGGCATAACCTATAACCACAGCAAAAACGAGCATAAGAACAATGGCACTCTTCATAGAACCAACAATAGATAAAATTTGTTTCATATCTTTAACCTTTACATTTAAAAAGAAAAGTTTACATAATTTATACTAATCAACCGTAACTACTTTCTTTTAAAAATCACCTCAACATTACCATCTTCAAGCTCTCTTGAACTATGCTCAAAAAACTCATCTATTTTTAGGTAAAGTGGGTGTGGTTCATGAAAAAACAAAACTCTAAGCCTTTGGTTTGGCTCTTTTACATGTACCAAAGTGTTCATAGTATTTACCATAGGTTCTGGTGGTTCACACTCTGTTGCATCAAACTCAAAAAAACTAAGCCCATCTTTTTCATACTTATAAATATCAAGTGTTGTTTTTGGCAATTTTACTAACTCTTTTTTCATCTTTTTATCCTTATCTCAAAACATTTTTCTTCGCTCTCTCTTAGCTCAACATCACCACCATGGGCTTGTGCTATCTGCTTGGAGAGTATAAGCCCCAAACCATTACCTTTTACTTTTGTGCTTTTAAAAGCCTCAAAAAGCTCAGATTTGTTTTCTATGGCTACACCTGAGTCAAATATATAAAATATATGATACTCACCATCTTCTACATACTCAACTCTAACCACTCCATCATCTTCATCATCAAGCTCTATCGCATCTATGGCATTGAACAAAAAGTTAGAAAACATCATCTCCAATAAATCAACATCACCATACACACTAAAATCCTGTTCAAAAAATTTAAACTCTATATCTTTTGTGTAGCCATAGTAGTTTATGGCACTATCAAGTGATGCTTTTAACTCACTCCACATAAACTCTTTTTTGTTTGCTCTTACACCCTTACTAAACATAAGTGTAGCTTTTATTATCCTGTCTATGCGGTAAACTGAGTTTTGTATCTCCTCAACTATGGGGATGTTTTTTTCTATAACCCTTTTTTTGAGAGTGGAACTAAGTAAAGATATAGACCCTATTGGGTTTCGTATCTCATGGCTTAGGTGTGCGGCCATCTGCCCCATGGTTGCTAAGTTTTCTTTCCTTTTTTGTTCTGTTATATCTGTAACACTTATCATAAACTTATCTTTATAGATAGAGCTTTTTACAAGGTAAGAAAAACCATTAAAGTTTATCTCATAGTCCTCGTTTCTAAACTCCAAATCTTTTAAAAGTGCACTAAGTTCTCTCGCTTTTGAGTTTTGTAAAAACACAGAGTTGTCTTCATTTAGTATCCAGATGGCATTTGGCAAAAACTCAACTATCTGCTCAACTGTATCTTGAAGCATAGAGTATGAAGTTTTTAACTCATTGAACTCTTTTTCAACTTTATAGGTTTGCTCTATGAGTAGGTTTAGCTCCTCTTGTGTTATGGACATTAGTTTATTTTACTCCAACTACCTTTTTCTATACCATCTAAATCATATTTATTTAGATACCCTCTTGGTGTTAAAACTCTGTTTTGTTTAATTATTTTAGTAGTTGAGTTTCCTATGAGAAGTGTTGTGGACATATTTACATCTTCATTTTCCACACCAGCTTGTACAAGTTTATCTGAGTCTATAACTTTTATAGTCTGATTTTCCCTCCCCAAATCTCTTGCCACTACAACAACTCTTGGTTTTTCAAGTGCTTTTAATTGTTTTAACATACCTTCATAAGGAGCTAACCTTGAACGACTTTTTGGATTGTAAATAGCCATTACAAAATCTGCTTCAAGTGCTAGTTTTATCCTTTTTTGTATCAACTCACCATCTGTAAGTCTGTCTGAAAGGGAGATAAGACAAAAATCTTGACTCAGCGGAGCACCAACTTCACTAGCCAAAGCTAAAACAGAACTAATCCCAGGTAAAGAACTATATTCTATTTTATCCCATAGATCTAGTTTATCTAAAAGTTCTACAACCAAACTACCCATGGCATAAACATTTGCATCACCATTTGAAAGTAAAGCAACATTTCTACCTTTTTTTGCTTCATCTATGGCATACTGTACTCTTTGTATCTCTTTTGTCATAGGTGTTGTATATACTTCTTTTTCCTCAACCAAACCACTTAAATCTTTTGCATATTTTGTATAAGCTACTATTAAATCTGCTTCTTGTATAGCTAAAATAGCTTCATTTGTAAGGTATCTACTACCACCTGCCCCTGTTGAAACCAATGTTAATTTAGACATATTTTTCCTTTTAAAAAGATGCAGCAACAGTTACTGCACCATAAATTCTTTTAGATAAAAAAAGTGTTTTATGTTCACTAGCTAAAAGAGAAGCTGGTTCTGCAACACCTTTAATGTTAAAAAACTTTGTTGCTTGTGATGGTGAAAAATTTTGTGTTAAAGAGTTTATATCCTCTTCACTAAAAAATTCTATATCTAAACCTACACTTTTTGCATATTTCAAAAGCCCAACTTCATCTGCTTTTGCATTAAAACTAGCAAGTTTTGAGATATCTTGAAACTCAATAGAGTGTTCATAACAAAATCTTTTTACACTGTTTGCTATCTCATCTTCTGATGTTCCTCTGTTCATTCCTAAACCAAGAACTATATTTGTAGGGTGTATTTGTAGGTTTTTACATGTAAGTTTTTGTGGAGTTATATAAACAGTTGGCATATCTTCTTCAAACTGTTCAAAACTATCTGGCATTACAAACTTAAAATGTTGCTCTTTGTAACCTGTAAAAGCTTTTATCTCATCTACAATACATGGGTAAGTAACTACCTGAACTTGTTTATTATTTATAATGGTATTTGCAACTTCTGCCAAAGATTTTAGATTTGTTATCTCATAACCATACTTTTTTGCAAACATATCAAATGCAAAAACATCTATCTGGTCACTAGCCGTTGTTACAAAATTTATGCAACCATCAATCTTTTTGCTAAGCATATTTGCCAACTCATTTGCTCCACCAAGATGACCAGATAGCAAAGGAACAACTCTTTTTAAGTCAAGTGTCATAACCAAAACTGCTGGGTCTGTTGATTTGTCTTGTAAAAATGGTGCTATCTTTCTCACAACCGCACCCATAGCCAACAAACAGATTATGGCATCAAACTCTTTCCATGCAGTTGGTAAAATATCATCTAACTTTTTAAAAGTATGGAAGTTGTCTCTATCTTCTGTTTTGTTAAAAATATCTACATCATTACCATCAAGGTATGGTAAAAGTTTTTTTGCAGATTTTAATGATGGGTCATTGATTGTTACAATAGCTATCTTCATAAAGTTCCTATTTTTTGTGAATAATATCACAAAAAATTAAACTCAAAATATATAAACAAATTTACCTGTTATTTATAAAATATCTCTCAATACCATTTGCCATACCAAGTGCAATTTTTTGTTGATATCTACTACTAACCAATCTTCTAGCCTCTTTTGGATTAGATATAAATCCAACTTCTATGAGGACAGATGGCATCTCTGCACCAACTAAAACCCAAAAAGGACCCTCTCTTACACCAGCATCTTTAACATCTGAGTAACTTTTATTTAAAACACCCAACATATTTCTTTGCAAATCAAGTGCAAGTCTATTTGAATCAATAGTTTTATATCTATTTAAAGTGCTGAAATGGTTCTGTTTCATATATCTTTTCATCTCACTCAAATCTGCTGAGTTTTCCTTTTCTGCAACTTTTTCTGCCCTTTTTGACCTAGAACGAGACAAAAAGTATGTTTCTATACCAGCTACTTCATCTGCATATTTTTTACCAACCGCATTTGCATGGATACTTACAAAAATATCTGCATGTTTTTTATTTGCAAACTGTGTTCTTTTTGACAATTTTACAAACTTATCTTTGTTTCTTGTCATATAAACTTCATAACCACGCGATTTTAAAATACTAGCTAGTTTTTTTGCTATATCAAACACTATAACCTTTTCACGATAACCTCTATAACCTATGGCACCAGGGTCTTTCCCACCATGACCAGCATCTATAACAATAACTTTTTTAGTTTTCTTTTTTGTTGGTACACTTCTTGATTTATATACCTTTTTTTTCTCTACTCTTTTATTGATAGGAAAAGTTTTTTTGTTGTAACTTCCTATGTGAACATACATTTTATCTCTATGTACTCTAAACTTTACCTTGATTTTTGTTCTATTTTCTATGACTAAACGAACTGTTTTTTTATTAAAAGAAGCTACTTGTATCCTTTTAATCCCATTTTTTTTAAACTTTTTTGAACCAAAAATAGATGTTGAACGAATATCAAAAATATATTTGTAACTTCTTTTTTTATCATTAAAAGACCTAAAAAACTTAATATCTTTTTTACCTATATCTTTTAAAAAGTCTAAAACAAGTTCACCATTTTTAAAATACACTTTTTGTAACTCATTTATATTTTTAGATATGGGTTTTATTTTTAATTTTTTTGTAGTAGATTTTTTAGGTTTAAATGTAGCAAGTTCCTCTTTGTACTTACTAACATCAATATGAAGTTTTTTAGCACTTTTAACAATACCAACTAAGGCTTTGTATCTTAACTTATCATCATCTTTTAAGATAGAATGTAAGTAAAGTGTTTTGTAGTCGTTGTAAGCTAAAAATTGCTCACTCTTAGATGAGTTTTTAAGATGCTTTTTAGCTCTTAGTTCTAACTGATAGTCACTAAGAGCATAAGCGAAAGAAAAAGATAGTAAAAAAACAACTAAGAGGCGAAACAACATTAGCTACTTATTCACCCTCTGTTAGTTTTTCTAACAACTCTTTTACAGAGATAATCTCATTTAGTCTATAACCATTTGTTCCTGAGAAGAAAAGTCCAGTTTCCAAGTTACCAAGATAAGCATCACTTAGTCTGTCTGCTATACAAAAACCAACCTCTTTTGCTTCCTCTCCACGGTTACAAGGAGCAACACAGTTAGATATACATTTTATAGCCGGACCCTCTCTTTTTTCAACAAGATGAGTCAAGTTTGTAACAACACCTTGTGCTGGGTAGCCAACTGGTGACTTCATAAGTTTTATATCCTCTTTTTTAGCATCAAGAAGAACTTTTTTAAGGTTGTCGTGAGCATCACACTCGTGAGTTCCTATAAACCTTGTTCCCATCTGAACACCACTCGCACCAAGGCTTAACATCTGTTCTATATCTTTTTTATCCCAAACACCACCAGCAGCTATTACTGGTATATCTCCCCATTTTTTAGCTTCTGCTACAACCGGTTCTACAAGATTTTCAAGTTGGTTTTCTGGTTTTTGACAATCTTCATAACTAAAACCTTGATGCCCACCACTTTTTGGACCCTCTAAAACAACAGCATCTGGAAGACGGTTGTATCTGCCTTTCCACCTTTTACAGATTATCTTCAA
>CAYNVR010000065.1:0-7542 GCA_964400715.1 uncultured Sulfurimonas sp. | reverse complement strand
AAAAAAGGAAAAATATGAAAAAAATTATATTGTCTGCTATGACTGCTTTTGCAGTTAGTAGTGTAAGTGCAAGTGAAATTAAACTTTATACAGATGAAAATGGACAAGTTTTTACTAAACCAGCAGAGGGTAGAACTTTGCTAAAAACTCCCACACCAGTTTTTTCAAAAGCTTCTAAGTTAAAATTTAGTGGTAATACTTTTTTAAACTATACTTACGAAACAAGTGATGATAGCAATGAAAAATCTTTAAGCGAATTTGATGTAAAAAAAGCTTATCTTCAAGTAAAAGCATACATTTTAGATGACCCAAAATCTTACTACCGTATAACTCTTGACCTACATGATGATAATGGAAGTAAAGATATGAGATTAAAATATGGTTATCTTTACCTAAATGAAATTTTACCATTTACTGGTGTTGAACTAGGTCTTGTTCACCGTCCATGGCATGATTATGAGCAACACTCTGCTTGGGGTTATAGAAGTATTCAAAAAGTTTTCTTAGAAGATTCAAACAGTGCAAACCTTTCTAGCTCCGCTGACTTTGGTATTAACTTTAAAACAAACACAGAACTATTTGATACAGAGATTGGTCTTTTCAATGGTGAGGGTTACCACAAAAGTCAAGAGGAAACTGCAACAGATACTGCTGGTATGAGTTTTGAGTGGAGAGCCACTGCCCATCTACTAGGAAAAAGAGGAAAACCTGCAAAAACTACTTATGCAGAGGCTTCTTTCTTTGGTCAATTAAATGAAAACCATAAAACAAGTGCTGATGGTATCTCAGGACATTTAGATGATTTACATTTTTATGGTTTCCATGCAGTGTATAACCAACCTTCATTTTTAGTAGCTGCTCAATATATACTTTCAGCAGACACAGCTTCTAACTCAACTTATGTATCTACACAAGCTGGTGATGGTTACTCTGTAAATGGTGAATACCGTTTAGGTTCAAACAAAGAATATAGAGTATTTGGTCGTTTTGATAGCTGGACACCAAAAAAACTTAAATCTTCTGATGAAAGAGAACAACAAACTATGACAGTTGGTGCTTCTTGGAAACAAAATAAAAATGTTGCATGGACTGCTGGTATCATCACTCAAAATAATGAGTATAAAGGTACTGAAACAGATAACGATAAAACAGACTATACTATCACAGCTAACATCAAATTCTAGCTTATGATGGTAGTGACAATCAAGAGTTTTTTAACTCTTGATTAAATCTCTTTTGCACTTTGAGATAACTTCGCCCAAGGTGAATTTGGGTCTGCTTGTATAGATTCTTTATAGGCTTTTGTTGCTTCATCATCTCTCCAAAGTTTACTAAGTACACTTCCAAGCAAATACTTTTGTCGAGCCCTATCTTCCTTATTTAAATCCAATTTATCTAACGATTTTATAACTTCATATGCTTTGTTAAAATCCTCTTTATTTATATAGGCTTGATACAGTGTAAACTCAACAAACGGACTTTGAGGATAAGCTTTTATCCTATTTTGTGTATCCATTATTTTTTTACCATACTTAATAACTAGATTATCATCTTTTTGCTCACTACCAACACTCATAACTTCAACATATCTATCTATATCTTTATACGAAGTTCCAAATACCTTTTCAATATCTGAAATAGCTTCTATAAGCTTCTCTTTTTGCTCTGTTCTACTATATGCATCAAAAAGTATTCTGTACACATCTTTATATTTACCTAACTTACCATCACAAATAGATATTAAATCTTTTGAGGCTGTTATTACATCACTATAATTACCTGTTGCAAAATCTATCTTAATATATCTATAAAGCCATTTTTTTCTTTGTTCTATATTTTTAGCTTTTAAATGTTTGTTCGCTATTTTTTTAGATAATAAAAAGTCTCCACCCTTCATAGCACAACTATAAATCCCATCATCCCATCTATCTGATAGTGTTATGTTATACTCATTTGAAAGGTTTAGAACATTTTGGCACTCTTTTTTCTCCAATGATGATTCCATCATCCCTATAACAGCATCTGTAACTATCTGTTTTGTATCTTTATAAATCTCACTATCTAATGCCAAAATAGAATCTTTAAGCTCCAAAACATCACTATACATTTTATGTTTTAAAAGTAGTTTTGCCTTTTCATACAATGCTCTATCACCAATGGTGTCGTTTTTATACTCCTCTATCAAACTATCATACTTTTGTAACTGTGCAGTTAAATTTTCATCTTCATTATTTGTATCAAAGAAAAGTTCATCTTTTGCAACTTTTATCACATCTTCATAAGTTCCATACTTATAAAGTTTAAGATATTCATCAATAGCTTTCAATGCTCCCTTTTTATCATCTGTTTTTGCTAACCAAAGAGCTTTGTTTTTAAGCAACTCTTCATACTTTTCATCTTTTTTAGACATATTATCTAGTAAAGCCGTAGCTATTTGTGAAGCTGTTTTATAATCCTCAATATCTACAAAATTTTGCATCATTGCAAAAGAATCTGACCTATTTTCTATAAAAAATTCAGGTTTAGCTTTTATGATTTTTTTAATGTACTGAGCAGATTTTTTTGTACTACCCATATTTATATAATGTTGTGCCAACTTATATGCTGCACTCACAGCTACATCTAAATTCGATGTTTCATCCAATGCCTTTTTGTAAAAAACAACAGCTTTTTTACTACCTCCTGCATCATCTAACATATCTGCTTTATATATATAACCCCATTGTGTATATACACTATCTGAGTGTTCTGTAAAAAGTCTATCAAAAAAATAATCCGCATCACTGTTTAAACCTATTTTTGAGTAAGCCTTTGCGGTCAAAGATAATACCTCTGGTATATTTTCATCTGATGAATACTCTCTTAAATACTCTTTTGATTGTTCAATAACATTATCATAATCTTTTAATGCAGAATAAACCTTTATTTTATAGTAAATTAACTCCGCTTTAAAAAGTGAATTTGGATACTCTTGAAGTATCTGTTCTATGAGTTCTAAACATAAATCATACTTTTTTTCTTTAAAAAGCTTTTTTATTTTAAGATAATCAGAAACATCTTGAACTTTTTTTATATATACAGGATTTCCATTTATATCCAAACTACCAACATAAGGTAGCTTGTCTTTTTCCATAAAAAAAGGAAAATTTAATCCACCATCTTTGTTAGATTCTAAAAGTGGTAATTTTTCCAAATAACCAACTATAAACCAATGTTTTGAAAGCTTTATATCTGCCTCATAAACAGTGCTGTCTTTTGTTAAATCAAAAATCATAGGAAAAAGTTTCATCTTATGAAATGGTTTTATAACTATAAAAAAAGTTTTATCTTTCACAACTGTTTTTATACTAAAAAAATCATTTTCGAGTGGTTTTATGGGATGAGTTGGTTGTTTTGTAAAAGCACATACAACTTTGATTGTTTCATCAAAATCATCTTTTATTGGTTCACACATAAAACTTTCTTTCTCTTTTATGTGTAAAATAGAAAATCTTTGGAAATCCTCTTTTGCACTATCTATATAAATTTCAAGTGCAAAAAGAGGGTAAAAAAGTATCAGAGATAAAAATAATCTAACAGACAAATTATCTACCTCCAATATCTAAATTTTAATATCCACTATAATATACAAACGAAGTTACAAACTCTAAAATAGGATTTAATGCTAAAAATAAAAATACAGTACCAACACCAGCTATACCAATAATAGTTTTAAGTGAAAGTGTAGCATTTGAAACATAAACTTCACCATGAGCACCCCTCATAGGGTCTTTCATAAACATATAAACAATAAGTTTTAAGTAGTAGTACCCTGCAATAGCTGAGTTAAGAGCCATAATTAAAGCTAAAATAGTATAACCACTATTTACCGCTGAACTTATCATATATAGTTTACCCCAAAATAGTGCAAATGGTGGTAAACCAGCAAGACTTAACATAAACATACCCATAATAGAAGCTGCAACAGGTGAAGTTTTAATCATACCTGCAAACTTATCATAACTATGGTCTGAACTTTGCCCTGGAAGTAAATCTTTTTGTCTTGAAATCCAAAGCATACTAAATGAACCAAGGTTTGTAAAAGTAAATAGTATCCAGTACAAGAACAATGCACTGTTTGCTTGTGTAGTCCCTATCAAAATAGCACTCATAACAAAACCTGCATGTGAAATAGAACTATACGCAAGCATTCTCTTAACATCTGTTTGAACCAATGCCCAAAGGTTAGATGCAGTCATAGTTATAATAACAAAAGCATAAAGCACAACTTCTAACCAAACTATGTGAGAGTGGATTAAAAATTCAAAAAATCTCATAGCTACTATGAAACCAGCTATTTTTGGAACGATTGACATATAACCAGCCATTGAAGCTGATGCACCCTCATAAACATCTGGTGCCCATGTATGAAATGGAACAAGTGAAAGTTTAAAACCAAGTGCTGCTAAAATAAAAGTTGTTCCTACAAGAACATAACCTATATCTGCAAAATTATTTGAAACTAAAACATCAGCTATCTGATGAATCTCTACACTTCCTGTAAGTGCATAAAATATCATAGAACCAAAGCTGAAAAAACCAGCTGCTAATGCACCCATAGTAAAGTACTTAATAGCTGCTTCAAAAGATTTTTCACGGTTATGCATAGCAATAAGTGTATAAAGTGCCAAAGAAGCAGTTTCTAAACCAACAAAAATCAAAATCAAGTTGTCACTAGCAACCATAAACTGGAAACCAGAAATCATAAACAAGAAAAGTGCATAAAACTCTGGGTAACTAAACTCGTGAAATCTCTTTGAAGTTAGTGAAAGAGGTATAAAAAGCATAGATGCACCAACAATGATGAACTGAGACAAGATAGCCAAACCATCTATCATCATAACATCAAACATACCCATAACAGTACCACTTTGTTGGAACACACCAGCAGAATCAACAACAGCACCAAAATCTAAGAGTAAAAATAATATACTCAACATTACATATAAAGATTTATGCAAGTTACTCTTGAACAAATCAACAACTAATATCAACAATGCACCAACTACTGGCACCAACATAGGTGCCAAAGTAGATAGGTTCAACGACTCTAATGAAATACTTAACGGTGCTAACATTAGTGTTCCTCCTCTACAATTTCAACAACTTCAATTACTCTTACAATCGCAGTTTCACTAACAGGATTAACATGACGAGCAATTTTTTCCTTAGCATCTACTGTTTTTGCTTTTTCATCCATAAACTGAACTATTTTCTCAACTCTGTTGTTAATAGGTTCTAAAACAGGTTTAGGATAAACACCTAACCAAATAGCAACTACAACAAGTGGAACAAGAGCAACAAGTTCTCTTTTATTTACATCTTTTAGGTCTTTGTTTTTATCGTTAGTAATCTCACCAAAAAATGCTTTTTTATAAGCTGAAAGCATATAGATAGCACCAACAATAATAGCTGTTCCAGCTAAAATTGTTAAGATATGAGATTGTTGGTAAAAACCAAGTAAACTTAAAAACTCACCAACAAAGTTGATAGTTAGTGGCATACCAACAGAAGCCATCAACATAACACCAAAGATAGTAGCATAACGAGGCATAACATGTGCTAAACCACCAAACTCACTCATAAGCTTAGTATGTCTTCTGTCATAAATCACACCAACAAGCAAAAACAATGCACCAGAAACAACACCGTGAGCTATCATTAAAAAGATAGAACCAGAGATACCCTCTACATTTAATGCAAAAGTACCTAAAATAATCACACCCATATGTGAGATAGATGAGTAAGCAACAACTTGCTTAATATCTTTTTGAGCATAAGCAATCATAGCTGTATAGATAATCATTATGATAGAGATTATCGCTATTGGGTACATAAAGTATGCTGACGCATCTGGAAAAAGTGGTAATGAAAATCTTATGAAAGCATAAGTTCCCATTTTTAACAAGATAGCAGCAAGGATTACAGAACCAATAGTTGGTGCTTGACCGTGTGCATACGGTAACCAAGTGTGAAATGGAAACATAGGAACCTTGATAGCAAAACCTATAAAGAATGCCGCAAATAACCATAACTGATACTCTGGTGGTAAAACAAGCATATACCAATCAAGTATAGAAAAACTCCAAACACCAGCTTTAAGATAGTAAAAATATGCCATAAAAAGCATACCAACAAGCATAACTAATGAACCAGCAAATGTATATAAAAAGAATTTAACCGAAGCATAAATTCTAAGAGGTCCACCCCAAGCACCAATAATATAAAGCATAGGTACAAGAGAAAGCTCCCAGAAAATATAAAACACAATAGCATCAAGAGCAGAGAAAACACCAACCATTGTCATTTGTAAAAACAACAATGTAATAATCATATTTTTCTCATTTTTAGTTTCTGTAAGAGAAGCTATACCAAGCATAGTAAAAAATGCTGCCAAGATAACAATAAATACAGAGATACCATCAACACCAACAAAGTAGTTCACACCAAATGCAGGGATAAGAGGTATATTTTCTATAAACTGCATAGTTCCACTAGCACCATCAAAGGCATACCATAACCATAAAGACAACACAAATTCAATAGCTGAAACTGCTATACCATAAGCACGGATGCCGTCCTTTTGAACAACAAATCCAAACACTGCTGCGAGTGCTGGAAAGAAAATTAAAATCGATAAGATATGTTCTAACATCTACTGAACTCCTAACTTAACTGTATATGCAAAAGCAACAGCCAAAGACAATAAGATAATAGTTCCTATTACCATCCATTTAAGCATAGCAGAAAGGTTACCACTTTGCATCTCTCTTGTTTGCTCACCAGTTGTGTATAGAGCTTTTGCTATACCATCAACAGTAGCATCAACAACTTTAACATCAACTTTTTCCCAGAAGAATGTTGAAAGTTTATTATACGGTTTTACTATATACTCCTCATAAGCATAAGGGATATAGTACTGGTTAAGTAATAGTTTATACATAAAACTATTTTCCATATCACTTGTACCATCTGGTACTTTTATACTAGAATTGTTATATTTTTTATATGCATAAAGTATAGCAAGACCAACAAATATCTGAGTTCCAACTAACATTATCCATAATGTTGTATGTGAGTGTATATGATACTCATGAGCATGTAGTATCTCTTCTATCATACCATAAAAAGGTGCTTGTAACACACCAGCAATAACAGCCAAAATAAGAAGTGGACTCATAGCCACTAACATAAACTTATAAGCCTCATGTGGGTGGATACCAAACAGTTTGTATCTTTCTTCACCGTGAAAGATAAGTGCTACAAGTCTAAATGAGTAAAATGCAGTTAAACCAGCAGTGAAAAGTAAAACACTGTAAATCACATAATGATGTTCAGCAAAAGCAGCTTCTAAGATAGTATCTTTTGAGAAGAAACCAGCAAATGGGAAGATACCAGCAAGTGCCAATGATGCTATTGTCATCATAATCCAAGTCCACTTCATAACTTTTTTAAGTCCACCCATTTTAAACGGGTCAAGTTCATCATGCATAGCATGCATAA
>CAYNVR010000064.1:0-7655 GCA_964400715.1 uncultured Sulfurimonas sp. | reverse complement strand
GTCTATTACGAAGATATAGATGTTGGTGGTGTTGTTTACTATGCTAATTATTTGAAGTATTGTGAACGGGCTAGGAGTGAGGTGTTTTTTAGTAGGGGGTTGTCTCCTGTTTTGGAAGATGGACATTTTATAGTTAAAAGGTTTGATGCTAATTATATTTCATCTGCAAAGCTTGGTGATGAGCTTGAAGTTGTAAATGAACTTGTTAACTTGAAAGCTGTTTCTTTCACTTTAAAACAGAGTATTTTTAAAGGTGATGAAAAGATTTTTGAGGCAGATGTTGTTTTGGCTCATGTTGATTTTGAAAATAAACTAAAAAAACTTGGTAACAAAGAGAAGGGGCTTTTAGTTACTCTTTTTGAAACAGTACAAAAATAGTTTTTTGAAAAGGGCTGTTGTTGTCATCGCTAACTATTAGGTAGGTATTTTTACCTACTTTTGTCAAACCCTCAAAGTTGTCTATCTTCCAACCTTTGTTTGAGTCCATTTTGAGTAGTGTTTTTTGTTTTTTAGTTTTTAAATTTAGTTCTATGATGGTAGATTTTCTACTAAAAAAACTATAATCTCTTAACAAAACAAGTAATTTATTTTTTGAACTAAACTCCATGGCGGTTATGCTATGGCAACTTTTTAAAGTATAGTTTTTCTTTTTGGTTGTATAGATTGTATGTAAACATTTATCTTTAAATGGTTTTTCTGGTGCTGTTACTACTCCATATTTTTTTGAGTAGGCTACACTTTCAAGTGCTTTATTTTTAGATTTATAGTTTTTTATATTTTGTAAAATTTTTGGTAGTTTTATATTTTTTATCTTTTTACCACTTTTTGAGTATAAAACAATTTTTGGTTTTTTTTCAAAAGATATATGTTTATTTTTTTTTTTTTTAATTGCACCTTCACTATCTCCTTTGAGTTTTATTGTTTTTAGAAGTTTTAGGTTTGAGATTTTGTTATTTTTTAAAGATATTTTAAAATGGTACATGTAGCCTTTATCGCTTATGATATAGAGTATATCTCCATCATAAGCCAAAGCAGAAAACTCACTTAGATTTGTTTTGAACTCTTTTGAGTCTAAAATTTTTATCTGTTTTTGATTGTAGTTTTTTGGAGTGATGTTGTAGTGTATGAGTTTTGCATTGAGTGTTGTTACAATAGCTAAAATGAGGAGTTTTATCAACTTTTTAACCTTTCCCATAAAAGACTAAAATACTCAAAACTCATCTATCTTTTTTATGACATATTTATCACACATAAGTTCTTTGTGTGTTAGGTTGTCTAACTCTTTGTAAAATGTAAGATTTTTGTAATGTTTTTTTAACTCTCTTGCATTTTCTATGTAAGTTGTTTTATCTGTTTTACTTACAAAAACATAGGTTGGTATCTCTATATTTTTTACAACCTTTGTATTGTCAAATTTGTACCTTAAAAGTAAAGATAGGTTTATGCCAAACTTCTTTTTTGCTATGTTTGCTACACTGTCATAAACACCAACCAAAAAAACACCTTTTGCTTTGTGTTTTGAAGCTACATAAGAAGCCACACTAGACCCAAGAGAAAAACCAACTATGTAAAAATCACCATAGTTTTTTTGTACTTTTTGTGCTACATGTAGTCCATCTTCCATAATGTTTTTTTCAGTTAGTGAACCTTTACTCTTTCCATACCCGCGGTAGTTAAAAGTGACTATCTGCTTTGTTGGAAAACATTGTGCAAGTTTTTTTATGAAACCAACACTGTCTTGACTTCTACCACCAAAGTAAAGTAGGGTAGTGGTATGTTTTTTTGGTGTATAGATTACCCCTTCTAGTTCAGTGTTATCTGGTGTAAATATACTAAGTTTTTCAAACTCACAACCAAGTTCCCCATCTCTATAATATGTTGGGGAAAAGATGAGAAAAAACTGCCATTGGTAAAAAGCAAGATATAGTATGGCTAAGATAAAAGTTAAAAATAGAACATAAATCATAAGTGTAACAATATTTTGTAAAGTGAAAATGGGTCTTCACTTCCACAAACTTCTCTTATGGAGTGCATAGCATAGGTTGGTAGTCCTACATCTATGGTATCTATGCCAAGTTTTGCAGATGTTATGGGCCCTATGGTGGAGCCACACCCCATATCTGCACGGTTTACAAAGTGTTGGACATCTTGTTTTGCACTAGATACAGCAAATAAAAATTTGGCAACTGTTTTTGAGTTTGTAGCATATCTTTGGTTTGCATTTGTTTTTATAACTACACCTTTATTTATAAAAGGTTTATGGTTTGAATCGTGTTTTGTTGAAAAGTTTGGATGCACTGCATGAGCATTGTCTGTACTTACAAGGTAAGAACTTCTCATAACTTGTACAAACTCTTCATAGTCACTAAATACACGGTGTAAAACATTTTCTAAAAAGCTTCCATCTGCCCCACTTGTTGTTTGACTTCCTATCTCTTCGTGGTTGTTTGCTACAAGAAACATTGGTTTGGAACTATTTACACTACAAATAGTTAAAAGTCCAACATAACAGCTAAGCAGATTGTCTAGTCTTGCACTTGTTATGAAGTCATCTCTTAGTCCAACAAAAGATGCTTTTTGTGTGTCATAAAAGCTAAGTTCGTGAGCATATATCTCTTTTACCTCACTGTTTGTGTGTTTTGAGAGTTGCCATCTTAAAAAATCATCAAACTCAAAATCTTCATTTGTTGTTAAGATAGGCATCATATCTGTTTGTTTGTTTATGGTTTTGTCTTTGTTTGCTTTGTCATCAAGATGGATAGCCAAAGATGGTATAACTGCTAAACTTTTTTTTACATCTATGAGTGTGTGTTCTAGTTGGTTTTCTCCATTTAGAAAACTCACTCTACCAGCTATGCTTAGGTCTCTGTCAAACCAAGAGTTTAGAAGCATACCGCCGTAACTCTCTATGCTAAACTTTACAACACCGTTTTCTTTTATGGTAGGGTTGTGTTTTAGTTTTATATTTGGTGAGTCTGTATGTGTTCCTATAAAAGTGTATGAGATGGTATCTTTTGGGTATGTAAAAGCAATGACAGATGAGTCATCTCTTGTTACATAATACTTCTCTCCCGCTTTTAGTGACCATTTTTTTGTTTCATCAAGTTTTATGAAACCTGCATTTTTTAACATCATAGATATATTTGCAGTTGTATGAAATGGTGTTGGTGAAGCATCTAAAAAACCAAGAAGTCCTTCGTTAAAATCCTCTTTTGTCATTTTGTTTCCTTTTTAAACTGTTCTAGCCATTGTGTGTCTGCCTCTTTTTCACTCTCTTTTTGAGTCAGTAAAGAGTCTATGACATCTACAAGTGTTTGTTCATCCATAAACTCTAAAAGGTCTGGGTTTATAGTTGTTTGTGAAACTCCATCATAGGAATTTAAGAGTTTTTGAATATCTAAGACAAGTTGTTTTTTTCTTTCGCTCATTGTGAATACCCTGTTTTTATTTGTGCTTGTTTTGCTAGTAGTTGTACATTTTTTGTTATATCTTCATTTATGGTACTACTCTCTTTTTCTATCTTTTGTAAAGATGTGTCTATGAGTTGAGTTACTTCATCTTTGAGTGTTTGCATAGTTTGGTTTTGGCTTTGTTGCATCTCTTTTGCTGTTAGGTCTAGTTTTGTTTTTGCTTTTGCATAGTCAGATTTTATGCTCTCAACCTCTCCAACTAAACCATTTGTAAGTGTATAAAGTTCGTAAAATTTGTTGTTTATCTCATCTAACTCTTTTAGGTTGTAAGAAGATAGTATCTCTTTTATCTCTAAGCTGTATTTTTGTATATCTAAAAGTTTGTTTTCACTTTTATTTAGAGAGTTGAAAATAGCTTCTGTGTGTGTTTTTAAAACAGTTGAGTATTGTTCAAACTTTTTTACAATGTTTACAAACTGTTTAACTGTATTTTTAACTATCTCATCTGAGATTGTATTTTTTAAACCTTTTAGTTCAGATATTTGCACTTTCATATCTTCTACATTTTGTGCTAGTGAAGGGAGTTCATTTCTACTCTCTATGAGAGCTTTTATCTTGTTAAAATGGTCTTGTTCTGAGATTCTGAAAATATCTATGTGGTTGTGTATGATATCATCTAGTTTTGGGAGTTGAATGTTTATGAAGTGTTCTAACTCTTTTGAAATCTCTTCATTATGAAGTTTTATATCTTCAAACTGTTTAAAAAACTCTGTTTGTGTTTTTGAGATAGAAGTTAGTACATTTAAGTCCTCTTTAAATTGTCCCATTATCTCCTCTTGGGCAACTCTTTCTGCTTGTGATTGTTGTATCATTCTAGCTTCTAAGTCTGACATAAAGCTTTTCAACTCTTCTAGTTGTGAAAGCATAAATGTTCCAAACTCCTCTTTACTTTTTGCATATAAAGATTTTCGTGTTTGGTGCATTATGTTCATAATGATAAAAAATATAATAGAAACTAAAAAAGGTACAAACGATTCTTTTGTTAGTTGTACAACATTTTGGTTGTCTGAGATGATAAAATGCAGAGCAAAACTTATGGTTCCAACACCAACAACAAGTGGTGCATAGTCTATTTTGTTTGGTTCTTTTAAAATATATATTTGCCTTACAAATAAAAGACACATAAATAAAAACGATATAATCAAATCTAAACTAAACATATTTAACCCATTTTTTCAACTATTTGAGATAGTGCTTCTACAAACATATCACTCTCATTTGGACATCTGGCTACACGGTAGTTTTTAAAACCAAGTTCATCTGCTATCTCTTTGTACTCTACACTTAGTTCAAAGTCTGTTTCTGAATTGTCTATTGTAAAAGCTATGGGGAAAATTATAACATTTTTGTTTTGTATATTTTTTAGTTTATCTTCCAAAGATGGTTCTAGCCATTTCATAGGTCCAACTTTTGATTGGTATGCAAGGTGTATATTTTTAAAATTCATATTCTCTTTTTGCATCATCTCTTTTAAAATCTCTACATGTAATTCTATATGTTGTTGGTAAACATCACCTTTGTTTACTATTTTTTGTGGGAGTCCATGAGCTGAAAATATGATGTCAAACTCTTCATAACAGTCTTTACCTAAACTATTTTTTATGCTCTCTAAAATTGTTTTGTTATATGTTTTGTTTTTAAAAAAATGTTTTATTTCATAGATTGTACTTTTTTTACCATTTTTAAAATAACATTCATAAAAATCTTCTAGTGAAGATTTTGTGGTTGTGGTTGAGTACTGAGGGTAAAGTGGGATGAGGTATATATCAGATATATCTCATGGCAAAATCTACAACAAATTCTGAACCAAGTTTGTTTTGTAGTTTGTTTACAAGTTTTTTAGTGTGTTCTACTATGGGAGATTTACCACCTAGTTGTCTGTAAACTTCTTGGGCTTGTTCTGTTCTGCTAAAAACTATCATAGTTCCAACAAACTTTCTTAGTAAGTTACTTTTCATAGTTAGTATATTTTTATCTGCGAACATATTTTTTAAAAAAATTTCAACCTCTTCAAGGTTGTTTGGTCCACCCATATTTAGAAGAATTACAGCTCTTTGTTGCATATTTTAAATAACCTCTTGTTTTTTGACATTATAACATTCTAAATCTTTTATATCACAATATAATATGCTAAACTTCCATTTATGAATAAAAAATTATATATGGTATCTCTTGGTCCAGGAGATGTTGAACTTTTAACATTAAAAGCTTTAAATGCTTTAAAAGAGAGTGATGTTATATGTGTGCCTACAAAAAGTGAAAATCTTTCGTTTGAAAAGTCAATAACATACAAAATAGTTAAAGAAGCTATAAATCTACTTGGTATAGAAAAAGAGATAATCCCTGTATATGCTCCTATGAAATTTCAACAAGAAGATTGGGAGTCTCAGGTAGATATTTTGTTAAACTGTTTTCAAACTTTTAAAACAGTTTCTTTTGTAACACTTGGAGATGCGGGAATATATTCTAGTATATATTATCTTTTAGAGATTATTGAGCAAAAAGATAAAACTATCTATGATGGTAGTGAGGTTGTAGCTGGTGTTACATCTTTTAGTAGTGCTAGTGCTTTGGTTAAAAAACCACTTTGTTTGGGTGATGAAGAGTTAAGCATAAAAATTTTAAACCCTAGAAAAGATGTCAAGACAACTACAATTTTTATGAGACCAAAAATAGGTATGAAAACTTCATCTCTTGGTGATGGTGATTTTTATACATTTGAAAACCTATATTTGGAAGATGAAAAGATTAAAAATTTTAAAATAGATGTTGTAAAAAGGTATATGACACTTTTTATAAAATTTGCACAAAGGTTTAAGTAGTATTTAAGGTATGTGTTTGTATAATTCTGCCACACAAAAAAAGTGGGTTCGTAGCTCAGTTGGTTAGAGCCCTCCGCTCATAACGGAGTGGTCGAGTGTTCGAGTCACTCCGAACCCACCACTTTTTTCTACACACTTTAAAATCATCCAACTTTTAAAAAATCAAAAAAGAAATCTTCATGAAAACATATTATGGCGACAGAGAAAAATGTTACAAATGTTATAGGCCAAAGAGTTCTTGTATGTGTAAATTTATAGAACCATTTTATACAGATACAAAATTTGTAATACTTATGCATCCAAAAGAGTTTAAAAAAGTAAAAAACAATACTGGTCATTTTACTCATCAAACACTTACAAATTCAGAACTTTTTGTTGGTGTTGATTTTACAAAAAATAATCGTATTAATGAAATTATAAAAGATTATGACAGTTATATCTTATTTCCATCTGTAAATGCTTTGGATATAACAAAAACAAATCCAAAAACTTCAAACAAACCTTTGGCCATTTTTGTCATAGATTCAACATGGGCTTGTACAAAAAAAATGTTTACTCAAAGTAAAAATCTTCAAGAGTTAAGGCATATTAGTTTTACAACACAAAGAGTTTCAAAGTATGAGATAAAAGCTCAACCACAAGATAATTATCTCTCAACAATAGAATCTGTTCTAGTTGTACTGGAAAACTTAAATGGTTTAAAGATAGAAGATGTATGTTTAAAAAACTTTTTAAAACCTTTTGAAGAGATGATTTTGTATCAAAAAAATTTGATACAAAACCCAAAAAGTAATGCTGTTCGTTTTAAACGAAGGTAGTATTATTTGTTTGCAATAGATTTTGCCCAATCTTCCATAGTTGTATGAAGTTGGTCATTTGGAGCTTCTAGAAAATCTATTACAAAAGAGTTTGCTAACTCTGAAACACCAAAGCTTCTTGGACGAGCTGCTAAAATTTTAGTGTTTGGTATCTGTTTTCCAAAACAAAAGATGATTATTTGTGCATCTTTAATATCTGCATTTATAGCTGTTTCATCACCTAGTGAAGCAGTATGCTCATAGTTATTAAAAGTAGCTATAAATTTCGCGATAGGGTGAGAGTCTATTTTACCTTTTAGATAATCAAGAATCTCAGTTACATTTGTAAAAGTTGTTTCTTCTTTTTTTACCTCAAATGAGAAAACAGGATATTTATCCATTAAGATTGTCTTAGTCATTTTGTTCCTTTAAATTTTTCATAATGATACCAAATAATTATTATAAAAATATAATAAAATTTGATTAGTTTTTAAACATTATGGAGCCAAGTCTTACCATATTTGAACCACACTCTATTGCTAGTTCAAAATCTGAACTCATCCCCA
>CAYNVR010000063.1:0-7712 GCA_964400715.1 uncultured Sulfurimonas sp. | reverse complement strand
TGAATATGTTGCCAAAGCCGGAGCTTCATCAATTTTTGACCAAATAATTTTTGACATATCTTGTCCTCATTTTTAAAATTTATCCATACTAAGCTATTTGCTGTATGAAATTCACGAGATTAATAATAACACTAAGATAGGTAATATCTTTAATAGCTTTTAAAAACATCTCATTATATTTTAAAATTGTTTCATTTTGTAGCATAATCTATGTTGTGTAGGTGTGTAGAATAGTTACACGAAAACTTATGTGTTCCATTTTTACCCTTTACAAAATATAGATAATTTGTTTTTTTTGGAAAAATAGCTGCTTTAATAGCTTCAAAACTAACTGTACATACGGGGTATTTTGGAATACCTTTATGTAAGTAAGTATTATAAAAGCTTTTATCTTCTCTAATTCTTTTTGCAGTTACTTTTATGTGTGAATATTTTCCATAGTTAAGTGTTCCATCCATTTGGAGTTTCATACCCTTTTTAAGTCTGTTATAGATAACAGAACTTACTATTGGCATCTCTTTATTGTTAGCTGATTCTTTTTGGATTATAGATGCAACTGCTACATATCGAAACCATTTTTTCTCATCGTAAGTTCCAAAAATTTTATTTGAAAAAGCGAGTCTCTCTTTTTTTGAGTTGTTTAAAAGTATCTTTATAAGCTCTTTTTCACCTATTCCAAGTGGGATACTATATGTTTCTGGTACTAAAACCCCCTCTGGCATAGGGGCATATTTATTGTAATAATAAACTAATTTTTTAAAATCTAAATTTAGTTTTTTACTTAGTTGATATAAAAATACAACTGTTGTCTCACCTGGTATGAGTGTTACTTTTTGTAGTGCTGCTTTTGCTGTTGTTAGTTTATATAAAAAGTCAGCTCTTAAAATCTCTGTACTACCTATCTCTACCCAGCCACTTTGAGGTTTACCTAGAAATCTTAAAATGATAGAGTCTATTTTTGAAACATTGTACCCTTTTTTGTTATGTAAATATGTTATAATCTTGTTTATGCCACCCTGTGGAATAAAAACTACTTTTGAAGTTTTTATAGGTTGAGCCAAATAGTAAACGAATGATAAAATGATAATTAAAACAATTTCAAAAACATATTCTATAATACTTAGTTTTTTCATAGCTACTTTCTTTTTAGGTCTTGTAAGTTTTTTTATGCTCAAAAATGGAATCTATATAGACAAATTTGATTTGAAAAAAATACATGTAGAACAATTATACATAAAATGGAATGAAAATATAGACATATCTGCAAAAAAAATAGATATTGAAATAGATGAAAGTAAAAACAACAAATCTTCAAATATAGATATACAAGATTATATAAAACTTATAGAAAACAATTTAAACTCTTTGATTATCAATGAACTTAACATGAAAAACCTACAACTTTCATTTGCTTATTATAAATCTAAAAAAGGGTTTATAAATATCAAATATAAAGATATAAAACTTTTATCTGTGTTGGAACATAAAAACTCTGAACTTGCTTTTTATATATATGAAATGATACTAAATAAAAAACATATAAGGATAGACTCTAAAATACTCTTAAACAATCAAGAGCTTAGATACAATCTAAAATTTTTAGATGTTATTGAAGATTTATCTATACTTGATAATTTCACAAAACCTCAATGGCTTCAAGAGTGGGTGATAGATGCCATAGATATGAAAAATTTAGAGATAAAACAAATTTCTGGTAGTGTAAACTTTGAAAAGCCAAATAAATCATTTGAAAATCTTTATATTTTAGCTAATATAAATGGCTTGAATTATAGGTACAACAAACAACTAGATAGTATTCATTCAACGCAAACAGAGCTTGAACTTAAAAATAAAACTTTATTTATAAGACCTAAAAATGCTTACTCTTATGGTCAATTTTTAGATAAAAGTTGGGTTAAACTAGATTTTAACAAACCTGATATTATTTTTACTTTAAGGTTGTTATTTGATGGTGTTTTAAATAAAGATATTTTAAAAATCTTAAAGGTATATGGTGTAGAACTACCATTTTTACAACATAGTGGTAAAGTTAAAACAGATTTAGAATTAAATATAAATTTAAGTAATATAGATGTGAATGTAAAAGGTGATTTTTATACACAAAAAGCAAATTTTGATTATTTGACTTTAAATTTTGACATATATAATACACATCTTAACTTAGATGGTTTAAAAATAAAAATTGACAAAATGATAGCAAACTATCAAGATATGGCAACAGCTTTTGTAAAAGTAAATTTTAACGCCAAAACAAAAGAGGGACTCATAAATTTAAAGCTTAGTGATATAAATCTACTAGATGGTAAATTAACTTTACAACAAGACAACTTTTTGGATGCTTCGTACATCATAAAACCTTCTGGTAGTTATATAAAAGCAAAAAAATCATCTTGGATTTTTAAAGATATTACTTTTAGATTACCAAAACTAAAATTACCATTTCAAAACTCTATAATCACCATACCAAAAACAAAGCTACTAGCGGACAATAAACTTAACTCTACAATACATGGTGAGGTAAATGTTAGTGTTCCAACTGCAAAATTAAATCTACATGTAGAAAAACTAAACTATAAAAACATACAGATAGAAAAACCAACAAGTTTTGAGATTTTATATGAAAATAACACTACAATTATAAAACATCAAAAAGCTGTTAATCTAAAAATAGCAGGTTTACAAAGTTATCTTCAAAAACTTTACATAAGCATAAAAAATGGTGTTTTACTTTTAAAAGATACAAATCTAAAAATAGACTCCTATGTAGATACAAATTTAAATGTTACATATAATCTACCTTATGGTGTTGGTATGGTTGAGCTTAAAAATTTAAATATATCTAAACAACAAACTAAACTTTTTGAATTTCCAAAAAGTACATATTTATTTGTTCAACAAAATAAAAACCTAATAAACATTTATGCAAATAAAATAAGGATGAAACTAACATCTGATGAAGAAAAGTGGTGGATTGATTTTGTAAAAATAGATAAACTTTCACAATATTCAAAATATATGAAAAAATACAAAGTAAATGATGGTTCTTTACATGTAGAAAAATTAAATTCATCAGATTTGATAAATTTTAAATCTACTATTAATTACCCATATAAATTATTTATACATAATAATAAACCTATAAAAAAGTACATTATAAAAGGTAGTTTCAATACTAAAAAATCAAAATTAAAACTAAATTTAAATAATAAAATAGATGTATCTTTTAATGAGAGTATAGATGTAGATGCAAACAATATTACATTAAATATGTATGAAACAAATAGGTTTTATAATGAAATTGTAAATGATGACAAAAACTCTTCTAGCAATATAACTTTAATACTTAATGCTAAAAATTCTTCTATGTTTATAGACCAAAACAGAAAAATAGTTTCAAATCATATATATTTGAAATATAAAAATCATATCACAGATGCTGTTATGAGGTACAGAAAAGGTAAAGCATTTTTTAAATTGAAAAAAAATAAATTTACTTTTTATGGTGATAATTTTGACGATGATTTTATGCAACATCTTTTTGCTTTTTCAAAATTTAAAGGTGGTACATTTGGCTTTAATGTAAAAGGTAATCTTGCTGAGTACCAAGGAGCATTTTATATCAAAAAAACAATAATTATAAAATATAAAATTATTAACAATATTTTAGCATTTGTAAATACAGTACCTTCATTATTAACTTTTTCTCTACCAAATTATGACACAGAAGGAATGCCTGTTGATTTAGCTTACTCAATTTTTAAAGTAAAAAATCGTATCTTTGATGTACAAAAACTATCACTCGACTCACCTGAATTAAAAATTGTTGGAGATGGCCATATAAATATAAACAATGATACCTTAAACTTAAAACTCCAACTTAAAACAGATATAGGGAGTGATTTAAAAAATGTTCCCCTTGTTGGTTATATTGTTTTAGGAAATGATACAGTCTCTACAAACCTACATGTATATGGAGATTTAAAAGACCCAAAAGTTGAAACATTTGTTGTGGAAGATGTTTTATCTGCACCTTTAAATATTTTAAAAAGAACTATAACTTTACCTTTTTACCCATTTATGGAACATAAGTAGGTTTTAATAAATTTAACAATATAATCCATTTTTATAAAAACAATAAAGGATAGTTATATGATATACGCAGCTCCATTTAAAATGAATAAACAAGATAGTGCCATTACAAAAGTATTTGGCAAAGCTAAGTACTTTGGTATATATGATGATGAAACAAACAAACTTGAAGTTATAGAAAACTTAGAAACTGGTGGACCAGCTATTTTTAAACAGCTACAAGCTAAAAATGTAGATGTAGTTTTAACTCCTCATGCAGGTCCAGGTGCAGTAAAAAAAGCAAATGAAATAGGTATGAAACTTTACTATTGTGGTGAAGAAAGAAAACTTTTACTAGAAGCAGTTAAAGAGTTTCAAGATGGTAAGTATCCACAAATAACAGAAGAGAACTTTCATCTATACCACTAAATATGAATAAAACTTTTCAAAAATCAAAAGTAACAACAATCTCATCTGCACATTTCATACATGATGTGTTTTCATCTTTTTTGGCACCATTGTTGCCACTTATCATAGATAAACTACACTTGAACCTATCTATGGTAGCTTTTTTAGATATAGTTAGAAGAGTCCCTGCTCTTTTTAACCCCTTACTTGGTTTGATGGCTGAGAGAACAAATGTAAAGTATTTTGTTATACTTACCCCTATGGTAACTGCCATATCTATGAGTTTGCTTGGTGTAGCTTCCTCTTACTTTGTTTTGGTAATTTTACTTTTTGTAGCGGGTATAAGTTCTGCTTTGTTTCACATACCTTCACCAACTATGATAAAACAAGCCTCTGGCGATGAAACTGGTAGAGGTATGAGCTACTTTATGGTTGGTGGTGAGTTAGCAAGAACTCTTGGCCCCATACTTATAACATCTGTTGTTTCTTGGTGGGGGTTGGAGAGTAGTTATAAACTTATGCCCATAGGTATAGTCGCATCTTTGCTTTTATATATAAAGTTTAAAGATTTTTCAACACACATAAAGGCTAAAAAGTTAGAAAAAGGTGATGTAAAATCTCTTTTAAAAGAGCATAAAAACTTTTTTGTTTTTCTATCTTTGTTTGTTTTATTTAACGCAACACTTAAAAGCACACTTGGTCTTTACCTGCCTGTATATCTTGTAAACAATGGTGCTTCACTTTGGTATGCTGGTATAGCTCTTTCTGTTTTACAGTTCTTTGGTGTTGTTGGAGTGTTTTTTTCTGGAAGATACTCAGACAAATTTGGTAGATACAAAATCTTGCTTCTAAGCTCTTTGGGTGCTGTTGGTTTTATGGGGTTGTTTTTATACACTCAAAACATAGTTTTTTTAGGGTTGCTTGGTCTATTTGTATTTGCTCCATCACCTGTTTTGATGGCTTTGGTTCAAGACACAAACTCACCTATGCCAACTTTTATGCATAGTATATATATGGGCATAAACTTTGGTTTAAGCTCTATTGTAGTTCTTGGCATAGGTTATCTTGGAGACAGTTTTGGACTAAACGAAACATTTGTTATTTGTAACATTTTAGGAGTTGGAACATTTTTTGTAACACTATTTTTACTTAAAAAATAGTGTTACTCATTTCTTAAAACAGTAAGTATATCTACCTCACTAGCTTTTTTTGCTGGGTAATAAGCAGATGCTATAACAACCATAAAAGCACCAACTACTATCATAAAAAAGTCACTAACACTTAAATCAAGTGGCAAAGTTGATGTAGGGTAAACATTTTTTGGCAAATCAACTATGTCAAAGTTTGACAAAATCCATATACCACTCATACCCAAAACAGTTCCACTTACTATCCCACCAACACCTATAACAACACCAAGATATAAAAACACTTTTTTTATCTCAATTTTTGTAGCACCAAGGGAGAGCAGAAGTGCTATCTCCCCTCTTCTGTTCATAACAGTCATAAGTAAAGAAGATATGATGTTTATAGCAGCTATAACTATAATGAGCATCAAAACTATAAACAAAGATGTTTTTTCAAGCTTTAAAGCTGCAAAAAAGTTTACATTGTCCTCCCACCAACCCTTTACAACTACATTTTGTGGTAAAGCTTTTTTAAGTGTAGTTATATCTTTTTGAGGGTTTTTAGAATATACATGTATCCCATCATATTGGTTTTGAGGTAAGTGTAAAATTGTTTGCATAGCTTGCAAAGATGTGTAACTGTATGCTTTGTCATAGGCTGTTAAACCTGAGTCAAATACAGATTTTATCTTAAACCTTTTTAGTTTTGGTGTTACAGAAAAAGCTGTTGGCTCTGTCTCTGTAAAAATATATATGAGTCTGTCATCTCTGTAAACTCTAAACTCATCTTGTAAAGATTTACCTATGATGATGTCATACTTTTTAAACTTTTTACCATCTATCGCTTTTTTTAGTATCGAGTTCACTTTCGCTTCTGCTTCAAAATCTACACCAAACATATAGCCACCCTCCAAAGATGATGAGTGTTTAGCCATAACAGATGTTTGAACATAAGGACTAAACGATAGGTTTGGGAACTTTGTTTCTAACTCTATGAGCAGATTTTCATTTGTAGCACCGTAAAACTTGGGAAGTATAGTAAGTGGATAGTTCATAACCATAAGTTTCTTTTTAAACTCATTGTCAAACCCATTCATAAGAGCCATGGCAACAAGTAAAACCATCACACCCAAAGTTATGCCCAAAAAAGCAAGTAAAGCAGAGAGAAATATAAATGGCTGTTCCTTGTCAAACCTTAAAAATCGTTTGACAAGGTATGGAACTATTGATGTTTTCAAGAAGCAAATACACCTTTTTTAGGACCACTTTTACCACAACATTGTTTATACTTTTTGCCACTACCACAAGGGCAAGGGTCATTTCTTGCTACTTTTTTTGAAACTTTTGGAGTGTCATCTTGAAAGTTTTCTCTCATCTGCATATCTTGAAGCTTTTTCTCCTCTTCAAGCTGTTTTGCTACCCTTTGAGCTTCCTCTTGTGCATCTTCAACTCTAAACTGTATGATTTGTAAAGTTCTTATAGTGTTGTATTTTATGTCGTTTATAAGCTCACTAAACAGGTTAAAACTCTCTTTTTTATATTCAACAAGAGGGTCTTTTTGGTTATATGCACGAAGTCTTATACCTGTTTTCATATTGTCCATAGCATAAAGGTGCTCTCTCCAAGCATTATCAAGCTCTTTTAGATAGAACTCTCTTTCTATCTCATTTACTACATCTTTATCTATAACAGACATCTTTTCATCGTAAGATTTCTTAACCATTGAGATGATTTTTTCCAAAAGCTCATCATAGTCAAGTTCCTCTACATCTGAAACTTCTAAGTCAAAGTTTATCTCCTCTTTAAGAAGTTCTGCGAGTTTTTTAAGGTTAAAGTCTTCCCTTGCTCCACCGTCAAATATACCAGCTTGTGCTAAAAGATTTTCTATATACTCCGCTCTTATCTCATCTATTTTGGCAGATATGTCAAACTCTGGGTCAAGTAGCTGGTTTCTAAACTTGTAAACAATTTTTCTTTGTTCATTTGCTACATCATCATACTCAACTATCTGTTTACGACCCTCGTAGTGCATATTTTCAACTTTTTTCTGAGCTTTTTCAACAGCACGAGTAACCATTTTAGATTCTA
>CAYNVR010000062.1:0-7765 GCA_964400715.1 uncultured Sulfurimonas sp. | reverse complement strand
TTTGTTTGGTCTGCTATATCTTTTATGAGATTTATAACAGTTGTTATATCATTTACATTTTGGTCCATCTGCTCTATGGCTACAACTGTATCTGTAACAAGTTCACTAAGACTTGCTATCTCTTGTGTTGTTGCTGAAACTGCATCGTAAGTATCTTGTGTAGATTGAGCTGCATTTAGAGTAAGATTTGTTACTTTTGAAAAAGCTTCTTCTGTTTTATGTATATCTGTTGTTATGGCATCTAAGTTACCTTTCATACCACCATTTAGTTTTCCAAACTCTGTTGAGAGTTGCCCCATAAGTTTGTATCTTTCATTTGCTTTCATAGATGCAACAGCTTTTTGAATAGAGTTTGCAGTCTCTTTAAACTCTCCATGTAAACCAGATGGAAACATACTTCTATACATCTGTCCATTTGCAACAGCTTCTATGGTGTATCTTGTCTCTCTTAAAATAATCTCCATTTGGTCAAGAGAGTTGTTGATACTCCATGCAACTTTTTCAAGTGGAGTTTCAGAATTTTCTAAAATAATACGAGAAGAAAGTTTACCGTTTTGAACATCATTCATAACAGAAATAATTTTTTTTAATAACTCTTCATCATTATTTTTTTTGCTATTAAATGAAAATAAACTCATATCCTAGCTCCTTTTTGTAGATTTATAACAAATTCATCATATTCAAGTTTATGTTCAGCTAGAAAATCATTTAAAATTTTTGCAGAAGCTTCCATACCACCTCTTTTTTCAGCATCTAAAAGTAGTTTATAGATAGGCTCTATCGTATCTATGGCACTTTGAGGTGGCTTTCTTCTTACAGATGTATAAGAAACTATATTTCCTCTACTATCTAAATCTGCTGTTATATATGCTAAAACCCAATAGTAGCTACCATCGGCAGACAAATTTTTAACAAAACCAAAAAATTCTTCTTTTTTTTGTATTTTATCCCACACAAGTTTAAATGCTACCCTTGGCATATCTGGGTGTCTTATGAGGTTATGGTTTGCACCAATAAGGTCAGCTGGTGGGTAACCTGCCATTTTTGCAAATATCTCGTTACAGTAAATAATCTTACCTTTTGTATCTGTTTTAGATACTATAAAGTCATTATCTCCCAACTTTTTTTCATTTGATGTGATGTTCTTTGGAGCATCTTTTTTAGATAAAACTCTGTTACTCATCTATAATCTCCATCGTTAAAATATATACATATTATAATATTTCTATTTAGTGTATCTGTTTAATATATTTTTAAGTGTTTAAATTTAATTTGAAGGTTACTTTATGTAACAAAATATGACGAAATAATTTTGTTTTTTATAAAAAACCATTTTAGAGTTCTACCTGAAACTCTAAAATGGTCATAGAAGTTTTTACATACCAGGTATGCGAGGGATTTTTCCAAGTTTTGAGTTACGGCAGTACCAACCCCAACCTTTTTTAAGCCAATGCCCTATAATAGGCATAGGTATCATTTTACCACCTTTGTCATCTCTGTAAACAAATGCAGCCCCATCTCCGCTATCCATAACACATAAGATGTTTAAGTGTTGCGCATAACCTTTTTTCTCACCCTCTTTTGAGATTTTTACCACAAGGTTATGTGCAACATTTCTTGCCATAACCTCTGCTACATGCCCTTGTTTTGCTTTCCAGTCTGGTCCTTGAAGAGCTACACTATCGCCTATGGCATAAACATTCTCACACCCTTCAACCTCACTAAAATCGTTAATTTTTATAAGTCCTGCTTCATTTAAAGGCAAGTCTGAATTTTCAAACACAGGGTGCCCATCACCAGCTGGTATGAACATAGTAAAATCACTTTCAAGTTTTGAGCCATCTTCAAAAACTATCCCATCTTTTTCAAATTTTGTGATTTTTTTACCAAAATGTTTTTTGATATTTAGTCTGCTAAAAAACATATCCATCATTTTTAGAGCTTTATCCCCTAGTCTTTTACCAGGTTCAGCCATAGGAGCAAAAAAAGTTAGTTCAAAGTTATCTCTTATGCCAAGTTTTTTAAGTTGGTTGTGAACATTGAAAATAACTTCAAAAGCTGGTCCACCACGAACATTACTAGGGTCTTTTGGATTGCCACCAAACCCCATAGCTATCTTACCGCTACCTTTTTTTATGAGTTTATCTATCTCATCTTTGATTTTTAAAGAATCCTCTGGTGCACCGCAGATAGAGAGAAAATTTTCACCACCTTCATGTTTCATTTTTCCACTACCAATAGCTACTACAAGTTGTTCATACTCATAAGTTGCATTTTTACATGTAACTTTGTTTTGCTTTGTATTTATAGCTTCAACTTCATCTATGATTAGTTCAAAACCGTGTGCTTCTTGTAAATCTTTCAATGGAACACATATATCTTCAAAACTACTCTCACCTGTTGGTATCCAGATAGATGTAGGATATATGTAAAAATAATCACGGTTTGAGATAAGTGTTACTTCAAAACCCTCTTTTCTCAAAAAAATAGCTGACTCAACACCAGCAAAACCACCACCCAAAATAAGAACTTTTTTCATAAACACACCTCAACATAAGCTAAAATTATGTGTAATATTACATAAAATGATGTTAAAACTATATTAATTTTTTATTTTATTCGTCAAATTAAGTCGTCATAACTATATTTTTCTATATCTAGATAGTATTTTTTACCAACTCTTACAACTCTTTCATCTTTTTTAGATAACTTTTTAAACTTTTTAAACACTTTTAAAATTTTCTTTTGTGAAAAATTTTGCTGTTTAAGATATTTTTTTAAAGAGATAAGTTTTGGTTTAGGTTCTTCTATCTCCGCTTCTACATGTTCTTCTATTTTTAAAGGCTCTTCAACTTGAACAAACTTAGAAGATATTGCATTTAAAAAGTTTTTTAACTGCTCATCTTTCTCTTTATATATTTGTTCTATTTTTATTTTTTCAGCGATAAGCATCTGCTCTTTTTGTTCACGAAGAGTTCTAGTTTCATCTTCAAGTTTATCTACTTTTGCTTGAAGTTTTGCATTTTGTTCTTCTAAAAGTTTGTAGTATTTATCATCTGATGATATTTTTGGCTGTCTTGTTTTTCGTACATGTACTTTTTGTTCATCTACCAAAACCATTTTTACACCATCTTCCATATCTGATTGTAAAGAACCTCGTCTAATGCGGTTGTGTATAGCTTCTTTTGAAACACCAAAATACTCTGCTGCTTCAATAATTGTCATTTTTTTCATCATTATCTCATATTTTCAAAAACCAAAGGTGCTTCCCACTCACCCTCTCTGACCATCTTGATAACCTTTTGCAAGTCATCTCTATTTTTACCTTTTACTCTTATGCTATCACCCTCTATTTGTGCAGTTACTTTTAGCTTCATCTTTTTAATATCTGCCACAATTTTTTTAGCTTCTTTTGATTCTATATAATCTACAACTTTAAAAGTTGCTTTTCTTGTACCACCACTAGCATCTTCTACTCTTAATTCGTCAAGAACTTTTGAGCTAAGACCCTGTTTTAAAAATTTTGCTATTACTATATCTTTTAGGGCATCTAATTTGTTATCACTTGAAGCTACCAAAACTAAAACTTTTTCTTTCTCTTTAAAATTCACTTCATAAGTAGTACCTTTAAAATCATAACGGTTTGCAACTTCCCTATCTACAAGATTGATTGCATTTTTAAATTTTTGTAAATCTATCTTTGCTGTTATATCAAATGAATGCTCTTTTGCCATAAATTAACTCCTAGTATTTATATTATTTTATTTAATTTTATATATTTTGTCAAATAAGATTTTTTTTGCTATTATAATGGCAATAAATTTAAAAAGGTTGAATTATGGTTAACATTAAACTTGGTTCTATTGCTACTAAAACTACTATGCCTCTTAAAGAAGAAGACAATGTTGAATTTGCCATAAACTATATGAGAGAGCATAATATCAGCTCCATAGTAGTCACAAAAAATGATATACCTGTTGGTATTTTTACAGAGTTTGATGCGGTAAAAATCATAGCCAACCATAAAACAAAAACTACAAAACTAAAAGATGTTATGACAAAAAATGTTTTTTGTGTTTCAGCAGATAAATATGTTCATGATGGATATATTTTAATGGAGGAAAAAGGTTATAGACATCTTGTTGTAGTAGATGAAGATGGTAAATTTTCTGGTGTTGTTACAGAGGGTGATTTTTTAAGACACTTAGGTTTTGAAGAGATTTCAAAACAAAAAAGTGTACTAGATTTTATGAGTGATTCTATTTTAACAATTGATGAAAATGTCAAACTTACAAAAGTAGCAAACCTTATGAGCGAAGGTAAATGTAAATATGCAATCATTTTAAAAGACAACATACCAAATAGCATTGTAAGTGAAAGAGAGATAGTTTATTACTGTTCAAAAAACAGTTTAAACGAAACAAAAGAGGTAAAAGTTGTAGCCAATAACAAACTCATAAAAATAAAAAACACAACACCTCTTCAAGAAGCTTCCACACTAATGAAAGAACATGGTGTTCACCAACTTATAGTTACTGACGACAGAGGTAATTTTGTTGGGATTATTACAAGGCACGATATTTTAAAAGCTATCCACGGTTCATATTTTGACCTTTTGGTAAAAACCATAGAAGATAAAAATGAAAAAGAACTACTCTTAAAAAAGCAACAAAAAGAGTTAGAAAGACTCGCAAATTTTGACCACCTAACAGAGTTACCAAATAGAGACCTGTTTCACAAACTTTTAGAAAAATCTGCGGCAAAAGCATTAAGAAATGGTCATCTTACCGCTGTTATTTTACTTGACTTAGACAGATTTAAAGATATAAATGACAGTTACGGACATAGTATAGGTGATGAACTTTTAATCTTAATCTCAAAAAGATTAAAAAATCGGATACGAAAAGGTGATGTTTTAGCTAGACTAGGTGGTGATGAGTTTGCTATTATCCTTGAACATATAACATACGAACTAGATGCAGCAAAAACTGCTCAATCATTACTTAAATCTATCAAAGACCCTTTTGAACTCTCAAACGGGGTTAGAGTAACCATAGAAACAAGTGCGGGTATAGTTTTACTACCAAAAGACTCATCTGATGCTGAAAAGATTTTACAATATGCAGACAGTGCATTAAACGAAGCAAAAAGTGCAGGTAGATATACATACAAATTTTACACAATAGAGATGACAAAAGCTTCACAAAAAAGATTTGAGTATGAATCTAAAATGAAACTTGCTATTAAAAATAATGAGTTTGAGATGTACTACCAACCACAAGTGGATATTAAAACTGGTAAAATAATCTCAGCAGAAGCACTCATAAGATGGAATGACCCAAAAAAAGGTTTAATCCCACCAAACGATTTTATACCAATAGCAGAAGAATCGGCTCTCATAAATGATATAGGTGAATGGGTAACAAAAACTGTATGTAAACAAGCAAAAATATGGCAAGACAAAGGTTTACATATAACTATTGCCATAAACCTATCACCTAACCAATTAAAATATCAAAATATACCTCAAATGATAGACAACTCTTTACAAAGCTCAAAATGTAACCCAAAACTTTTAGAAATAGAGATAACAGAAAGTGCGATTATGCAAAATGTTAAAGAGGGGTTAGAACTTTTACATACCATCAAAGCAAGAGGTATCCGCATAGCCATAGATGATTTTGGAACAGGTTATTCATCTTTGGCATACCTAAAACAATTTCCTATTGATGTTTTAAAAATAGACAAAAGTTTTGTAGATAACCTACCATTTAATCCTGATGACACTGCCATAACAAAAGCTATTATAAGTATGTCAAAAGCATTAGGGTATCAAGTTTTAGCAGAGGGTGTTGAAACAAAAGAACAGTTAGAGTTTTTAAAAGCTGAAAATTGCGACATATATCAAGGCTACTACAAAAGCCAACCAATCACAGTTGAAGAGTTTGAGGAGTTGCTTTTAAGAGAAAACTCTTAAAAGCTATGAGATAGTAAAAAAGTGATAGTACTCATACTTACATCTTTTTTATTTTTTGCTAGTTCTATTGCATCATTTAGGTAAGCTACTTTGATTGCTGTATTTTTTTGAATCTCATAACCAAGTACAACTTTTAAACCCCTTTTATGAATATTACCTAAGTTCCAAGTAAATAACCTAGGGTCTTGCAAAGTGTATCTTTTTTCACCTATAAAAGATGAGATTTTACCTAAATATCTATTGCTTTGCATACCAACTTCCAACTCCAAAGCACTATAATACTTATCTGAACCACTCTCTTTAACCAAAGCACCTATATATCTGTGTTTGTAGTAAAAAGTACTATTAAATGTACTTCTTGCAGAACCTTCTAGCTGGTAAGAATCATACAAATCATAATCTAAAATACCAAATTTAGCATTTAGTTCTAAATTTCCATCATATTGATTAGCATAACCAAACACATAGAGATTTCCACCATATTTATCTTCTTCAATATCTGTATAAGAGAAACTTACTCTATCTCTTCCACTCAATCTTCTATCTAAACCTAAATACAACTCATGTTGAGACAAGCCAATATCTGAAACACTTGTATATTTTAAACCAACTTCCAAATTTAGTGACTGGTCATTACTGTTACTTTGGAAAAAAACACCACTGTGGTAACCATCTGCATCATCAATAGATACATATCCACTATATAATTGACTCTTCAAAGTTGAAGAGAAAACAGCTGTTGAAAACAACAACAAAAATAAAAATCTCATCTAATACACCTTAACTTAAAATCAGATAATTTTACCAAACTTTGTGTAAAACTATACTAAAAGTTCTTTCACAACTTCTCTATCATCAAAAGGAAATTTTTTATCATAAATAATTTGATAATTTTCATCACCTTTACCTAAAATCACAACAACATCTTCACCCTCTTGTTCATCAAGTGCCATCTGTATAGCTTTTTTACGGTTTAACTCAACTACAACATTTGAGTTATCTTCTATACCTGAGAGTATATCTTTTACTATCTCATCTGGGTCTTCATCTCTTGGGTTGTCACTTGTTATGAACACTTTTTTCGCAAAAGATGAAGCCACCCTGCCCATAAGTGGTCTTTTTGTTTTGTCTCTGTTACCACCAGCACCAAAAACGACTATGAGTTCTTTCTCTTTTAGGGCATTTAACACTTGACTCATACCATCTGGTGTGTGAGCAAAATCTACTATAACATTTGGAACTTTACTAACTTGTTCCATCCTGCCACTTACACCTGCGAAGTTATCTACAACTTCACAAACCTCTTCCAAAGTTTTTCCACTAACAATATGAACTGCACCTATGGCTGCCATAATGTTGTAAAGGTTAAAAAAACCGTGCAAAGGGGATGTAAAAGGCATAACTTGGTTAAAATGTTGAACAATACCACTTGAACCATCATTTAGGGAGTATGCCATTAGTTTATATGTTGCTGGATTTTCTATACCGTATGTAAAAGTATTTTTAAAATTAAACTTTGCTTTTGGTTCATCTTTGTTGATGAGTTTTTTAGACTCATCACTAAAAAAACTGTTTTTTACATCTATATACTCTTGCAGAGTTTTATGATAGTCAAGATGGTCTTGTGTAATGTTTGTTAAAATTTTTAACTCAAAGTCAAGCCCCTCAACCCTTTTTTGCACTATGGCATGTGAGCTAACTTCCATTATAAAAAACTCACATCCATCATCTACGGCTTGGTAGATGTGTCTGTAAGTATCTAAAACACTTGGTGTTGTAAGAGTTTTG
>CAYNVR010000061.1:0-7867 GCA_964400715.1 uncultured Sulfurimonas sp. | reverse complement strand
TCAAAAAGGGTTGCAAGAGGGTGAGAGAAAAAAAGCTGTTGAGATAGCAAAAAAACTATTGAGTTCAGGTGTAGATGTAAAGACTATATCTGCAACTACCGAACTTGATGAAGAGTTTATAAAAACATTATAAAGGAAGAAAATGAGTATAGTTGAAACAGAGATAAAAAAGTTTGAAAATGCGAATTGTGCCGAAGAAAAGGTATTTTATCAGGCAATGGAGGAGGTGCTTTACTCCATAGCTCCACTTTTAGAATCGGACAATAAATATGCAAAACATTCTATTTTAGAAAGACTTGTTGTACCAGATAGAGTTATAAAGTTTAAAGTAACTTGGCTTGATGATAACAACAATATACAGGTAAATACTGGTTATAGAGTGCAGTTTAACAATGCTCTTGGGCCATATAAAGGTGGACTTAGGTTTCATCCAACAGTAAATGAGGGGATACTGAAATTTTTAGGTTTTGAGCAAATTTTTAAAAATGCACTAACAGGTTTACCCATAGGTGGGGCAAAGGGTGGAAGTGACTTTGACCCACATGGAAAGAGTGATTTTGAGATAATGAAATTTTGTAGCTCTTTTATGACAGAGTTGCACAAATATATAGGCCCTCGCATAGATGTTCCAGCTGGTGACATAGGTGTGGGTAGCCGTGAGATAGGTTATCTTTTTGGTGAGTATAAAAAGATAACATCATCTTATGACGGGGTTTTGACTGGTAAACCTTTTATGTTTAGTGGTTCACTTATGAGACCAGAGGCTACTGGTTATGGGGTTATATATTTTACTCAAACTATGTTGGAGATGGAGGGTAAAGATGGGCTTGAAGGTAAGGTTTGCACAGTTAGTGGAGCTGGAAATGTTGCACTACATGCCATAGAAAAATTACTTCAAGTTGGAGCTATCCCTGTTAGTTGTTCAGACTCCAAAGGGACAATCTATGATGCAAGAGGTATAGATTTAGAACTCTTAAAAGAGTTAAAACAAAAAAGAAGAGTATCTTTGCAAGAGTATATAAAAACTCACCCAGAGGCTGTTTATACACCAGTAGATGAGTATCCAGAGGGTGGACATGCCGTGTGGGATATAGAGTGCTATGCTGCATTTCCGTGTGCTACTCAAAATGAACTAACAGAGCTTGATGCTCAAAATCTTATCTCAAATGGTTGTGTAAGTGTGAGTGAGGGGGCAAATATGCCATCTACACCAGAAGCTATAAATATGTTTATCTCAAATGGTGTTTGTTTTGCTCCGGCAAAAGCTGCAAATGCTGGTGGGGTTGCAGTTAGTGAGTTTGAGATGAGTCAAAATGCAGCTATGCAAAAATGGAGTTTTGAAAAGGTAGATGCAAAACTAAAAGAGACTATGCAACAGATTTGTAAAAGGGTTGCTTTGACTGCCAAAGATTATGGAGTTGAAGGTAACTATGTTGATGGTGCAAATATAGCCGGATTTAAAAAAGTAGCAGATGCTATGATAGCAGAAGGTATTTAGTAGTATGGATAATTTAGCAACTTTCATAACAAATTATACAGACTGGAAGTTGCTTCTCATATTTTGTTTGGCTGTTGGTATATTTTTTTCAAGAAATATAATTATAAATTTTCTTATCTCTTTGGTTTTAAAAGTGGAGTTTATAGAAAAAAACTCAAAAGAATTGGTTATAAAACTAAAAAAACCATTTGAAGTTTTTATCTCTCTTTTAAATCTAAATATGATTTTTTACATTTTTAATGATTTAAACAACACAAAAGAGGTTGCAACAGCTTTTAATGTTGGTTACACAAGTGTTGTATTATGGTCTGTCATAATCATTGTAAACGAGGTAACAAAACAAAAGATACAAGCCATAGAGGAGAGTTCTCAGTCTATAAAAAGAGATGTGATTAACTTAGCAATTAAAGCCATAAATTTTGTTATAGTTATGATTGGTTTGTTGGTGATTTTACACTTTTTAGGTGTAAACCTAACCGCAGTTCTCTCTGGTTTGGGTATAGGTGGTTTGGCTGTTGCCCTTGCTGCAAAAGATACTCTTTCTAATTTTTTTGGAACTATATCTATTTTGATAAGCAATACCTTTTCGCAAGGTGATTGGATAGTTGTTGATGGAAAAGAGGGGACAGTTGTTGAGATAGGTCTTCGAGTAACTACTATAAGAACTTTTGATAATGCTCTCATAGCTATCCCAAATGCAGTTTTGGCAAATAGTGATGTTAAAAATTGGAACAAAAGGGTTTTTGGTCGTCGCATTAAGATGAAAATAGGTGTTAAGTATGACTCTAAAAAAGAAGATATACAAAATGCTGTTTATGAGATTAGAGAAATGTTAAAAAATCATCCAGATATAGCTACTCAAAAAAATAGTATAAATTTAGGTTCTAAAAAACAATCAAAACTTGTTTCAAAAGCGGATGAATTTGGGGTGAAAAAAACCTTATTGGTTTATCTTGACGAGTTTGCGGATTCTAGTATAAATATATTGGTGTATTGTTTTAGTAAGTCTGTTATGTGGGAAGATTGGTTGAGAACAAAAGAGGATGTTATGTACAAGATTATGGATATTTTAAAACAAAACAATCTAGACTTTGCATTTCCCTCTTTGTCTATCTACAAAGAGAATTAACTGTTTCTCTCTTTGTGGACAGATTTCTTCCAAAAATAATTAACTATAAAGTAAGCAGTTATCGACCCAAAAACAGAGTAGATAGCTGTTCCAAAATATAGGGGTATAAAAATATCTCCTATGTTGTTGCTAAACCATTCCAGAGTCATCTCAACAGGTTCTGGTTTTATCCCAAGAAAAAAGCTACCAGTTAGGTACTCCATATAGTACATAGGTGGCATTGTTAGTGGGTTACTTAACCAACACATAGCAAGTGCTATGGGGACATTGAACTTAAAAAATGGGACAAATGCCAAAACAGCAGCCATCTGCATAGGCATAGGTATGAAAGCTATAAAAAGTCCAAGTAAAACTGCGCGAGAAACCATCTTTCTGTTTGTGGAGAGATACTCTGGTGGGACTTTTGATTTTTGTATGAGGGCTTTTAGTTTTTCGTGTTTGCTTATGTTTTTTAAAACTCTTCTTAGCATAGTGTAGTCTTTTTTCAAAATTCTATCTTTATTATGCTAAAATTTCACATAAATTTACTACAATGGATTATTACATGTCATTTCAAAAAATGGGTTTGATAGAACCACTTTTAAAAGCTATAAACGATTTGGGTTACACTGAACCAACAGTTATACAAAAAAGAGCTATCCCCCTTGTTTTACAAAAAAAAGATATCTTTGCCACAGCACAAACAGGTACGGGAAAAACAGCTGCTTTTTCTTTGCCAATACTTCAAAGGTTTAGAAAAGTTGCACAAAGTGAGCAAAGAGTTGTAAGGGCTGTAATTTTATCTCCAACTCGTGAGCTTTGTGTTCAGATAGCACAAGATATACAATCTTTTGCAAAGTACTTAGATGTAAAAACAGCTTTACTTGTTAGTGGTAAAGATATAGTTTCACAAAAAAAAGTTTTGAAAAAGGGTGTAGATATAGTTGTAGCTACTCCGGGTAGGATTATAGAACACACTCAAACGGGCTTAAATTTAGATAGTGTTGAGATATTTGTTTTAGATGAGGCAGATAGAATGCTTGATATGGGTTTTGTAAAGGAGATACGAAAACTACACCCTTTACTACCAAAAAAACATCAAACATTACTTTTTTCCGCAACTTTTAGCGATAAAGTTAGAAAACTCTCAAAACTTATCTTGACTAAACCAGCTTTCATAGAAACAGCGAAGAAAAATACAACAGTATCTACTATAAATCAGATAGCATATATGGTAGATACAGATAAAAAAGCTCAACTTACATCGTACCTCATAGGTTCAAGGAACTTTCCACAGGTTCTTGTGTTTACAAGAACAAAACAAAGTGCAGATTTTTTAGTAGAGGAGCTAAAAAAAGATGGACTAAAAGCTGGAGTTTTACATGGAGATAAAACAAAAGCAAACCGCCTAAAAACTCTTAACCAGTTTAGAGAGGGGAAGATAAGAGTTTTAGTAGCAACAGATATAGCTTCAAGAGGTTTGGACATAGAGGAGCTTCCTTATGTTATAAACTACGAACTACCAAGTGTGCCAGAAGATTATGTTCATAGAGTTGGAAGAACTGGTCGTGCTGGTAGAGAGGGTGAAGCCATAACACTTTTAGATATATATGAAAAGTATGATGTAAGAGGTATCGAAAAAGTTATAGGTAACAAGATACCAAAAGAGGTTGTAGAGGGGTTTGAACCAGACCCAAATATAAGAAGAAAAGATGTAGATGAGGTTAGGTTAAAATCTGAACATAAGGTTGAGAGTAAAAAACCAAAAAAAAGGGTTTTTAAATCTCCAAATACAAAAAAGAGAAAAACTACAAAGAGGGGATAACCTCCACCTCTGTTGCATGTAGCCCTTTTTTACCATCTTCTATTTTGTAGCTTACGAATTGGTCTTTTTGTAGTTCAACTCTTTGCCCATCTACAAGTTTTATATATCTAAAATGGACAAATATATCATCTTCTCCATTGTCTTGTTGTATAAAACCATACCCTTTTACAGGGTCAAACCATAAAACTTTACCTTTTTGCATAGTTACTCTTCTAGAAAGTTTAGAGAAACAGAGTTTACACAATGTCTTGTGTTTTTAGGTGTAAAACCTTCACCCTCAAACACATGCCCCAAATGTCCACCACAGTTTGCACACACTATCTCAACTCTCATACCATCAGCATCTAAAACCTTTTTTACTGCTCCATCTATCTCATCATCAAAACTTGGCCAACCACTTTTACTGTCAAATTTTGAAGATGATTTAAAAAGTGGTGTATCACAAAGTTTACATGTAAAAACTCCATCTCTTTTTTCATCTAAAAATTTGCCAGAGAAAGGGTACTCTGTTGCTTTGTTTAAAAGTACATCTTTTTCAAGTTGTGTTAGAGTTTGTATTTTATTTTCATATTTTTTTATGTCTATCATTATCTATCCAATTTTTTTTGGATTGTATCTTTTATCTGTTTAAAAACTTCTTGATTTTCAAACAAAAAACCTCGTAACTTTGGGTCTATTTTTAGTTTTCTACAACTCTCTTTAAACTCTTTTGTAAGAGTTGTTTTTATGTATGGAGATATAAAAATATAGCCCCTTTTATCAAAATTTATTACAAATTTTCTGCCAACTACAACTGTTGTTTGTTCTTTTAAAAGCTCTCTTTCGTTGGCACTTAGCAGATGTTTTTGTGTTTTTAGGTAGTTGTCTGTGTGGTAGATATCTGCTCTTTTGTTGTTTGTAGATTTTATGATGGCAAAATCTTTGAGTATGGTTATGTTTGTTTTTTTTACAAGCTCATTTTTGTCTTGGTCTATGTAGCTAAAACTCTTTTTTATCCCATCTAAGTATTTATCCAAAAGTGGTTTTGTGATGTTGTGTCTAAACTCGTTTCGTTTGTATTTTGTGTCTTTGTTTGTTTCATCTTCAAAGTATTTTATCTGCTTTACATGTAGGTAATCTAAAAGCTCACTTTTATCTACATGTAGAAGTGGTCTTATGAGGTTATAGTTTTGTTTTTGTTCAAACTCACTCATTCCGCTAAGCTCAATACAACCAGCACCTTTTACAAACTGCATCATAAACCACTCAAACCTATCGCCGAGATGGTGGGCTGTTAGCAGGGTTTTGTAGTTGTGTTGTTTTATGAGTTTTTCAAAAAAGTTGTAGCGGATATCTCTTGCTTTTGCTTCAAAGTTTGAGTCTATCTTTTGTGCTTGAAGTGTGTAGCACTCTTTGTTGTATCTTTTTGCCAACTCTTTTGCATATACAACTTCATCTTTGCTTTGTTTTCGTATGCCATAATCAACTATCGCCATATCAAACTCTACACCATTTTCAACAAGCAAAAAAAACAAAGCAGTGGAGTCTCCACCAGCAGAAAATGCCAGTAGATTTTTTGTTGTTTGTAGTTTTTGTAGAGTTTTTTGACTAATCATTTTTTACAGTAGCAGTTAGTTTGTCCCCAACAAGTTCAGTGATAGTAGCTTTGTATGGTTTTCCAAACTCCAAATCTTCATCTTTTGTTCTGTCATTTACATAGATTTCACCATCTATCTCTCTGTCCCACAACAACTCTCTCGCACTTAATAGATACTCATGCTCATCACTTTCACCCTCTATGACAATCTCAACCTCTTTGCCAACCTCTTTTTGTAAAGATTTTTGAGTTGCCTCTTTTGCTATCTTTCCTAAAATCTCAGCTCTTTTGTCTATCTCCTCTTGTGAGATTTTTTCACTCATATCGTAAGCTGTTGTAGTCTCTTCATCTGAGTAACCAAAAACATTTATGCGGTCAAACCCAAAGTTTGAAGCAAACTCACACATCTCTTCAAACATCTCCTGAGTTTCGTTTGGGTGTCCAACTATGAAGCTTGTTCTAACAAATGAGTTTGGCAAAGACCTCATAAAGTTTAACAGTTCAAGAGTTTTTTCTTTTCCAAAACCCCTTTTCATCATACGGAGCATATCATCATTTATGTGTTGTATAGGCATATCAAAATAGTTGTGAAAAAGTTTACTTTTTGCTATGTTTTTTAGTAAAGAGATGGTTGTGGTAGATGGGTAAAGGTATAAGATTCTGGCACTTTTTACCCCTTCTATAAGTTCTATCCTTTTTATGAGTAGGCTAAGTCCATCTTTTATGTTTTGGTCTCTTAGGTATGAGCTACTGTCTTGTGAAACAAAACTAAAATCCCAAAACCCCTTTTTTACCAGAGTTTCAACCTCTTTTGCTATGGAGTCCAAGTCTCTTGAATGAAGCTTCCCTTTAAAAGATGGTATGGCACAAAAACTACAAGCTTGGTTACACCCCTCACTTAGTTTTATGTAAGCATGGTAGTTTGAACCAGTTACAACTCTCTCTTCCCCATCTATGAGGTAAACTTCATCTGAAAAACGGCTCTGTTTTTGTGCTAAAAGTTCATCTATCTTGTCATAATCCCCAACACCTGTAAAGATATCTACCTCTGGCATATCTTGTGCGAGTTCCTCTTTGTATCTTTCACTCAAACATCCAGCCATAACCAAAACAGAGTCCTCTTTTCTATCTTCGTGTAAAGATAAAACAGTGTTTAAAGACTCCTCTTTTGCAGCATCTATAAAGCCACATGTATTTACTATGATAACATCTGCTTGTGTTTTGTCATCTGTTAGCTCAAAATTTTGTAGTTTTCCCATCATAACTTCTGTATCTACAAGGTTTTTAGTACAACCCAAAGATACTACATGTAGTTTGTTTGCCATATTTACTTCTTTTTTTTCGTAATTATATCTAAATTCATTTATTAAACCTTTATTTACATTTAGTTATACTTGTATAATATTTTAAAGGAAACTTTCTTGGAAAATTTTGCTTATGTGATTGACACATTTTTTGTGTTGTTTACTATGGTTCTTATCATCTTTATGGTTCCAGGCTTTGCTATGTTGGAAGCTGGACTTGTTAGAACAAAAAATGTCACTTCTGTTTTAACGGTTAATACACTGATATATGCTTTGGCTTCTATGGGATTTTTACTTGTAGGTTATGATATTGCTTTTGGTAGTTGGGATAATGACTCTATGAGTAAATGGGCGGCATTTTTGTTTCAGATGGCATTTGTTGGTAAAGTTATAAACATTATGAGTGGTGGTGTTAGTGAAAGGGTAAAAATAATCCCTCTTATGGTATTTGCAGTTGTTGTGAGTACTGTTTTATACCCACTTGTTGTAAATGTTACTTGGGGTGCAAACTTTTTAAGTGGTACTGCCTTAGATATATCTGCTATGCATGATTTAG
>CAYNVR010000060.1:0-7941 GCA_964400715.1 uncultured Sulfurimonas sp. | reverse complement strand
CTGTTTTACAAGGATTTTTGCCTCTTTTATGTCATTTTTGGCATTGCTTGTATGCTCTTTATATTTTATATCACAAGCTACTACACCAGATAGGTAAACTTTTATGAGAGATTCTATCTCACTTTTTATGAGTGTATCATCTGTTGATGGTATGAGTTTTTCACTTGAAAGCATAAGTTTTTCAAATGGCAAATCATAATGTGTCGCACAAACAACCTTACCAGCTTGGTATGTAACCTGATACTCTTTTTGTTTATCGTTTAAAACTTGTAGCTTTTTCTTACCAAACATCACTTTATCTTTTACTTTGTTAAAGTGTTCAAGTGTTAGTTTCTCATCTTTTTGTCTTAGAGCTAAAAGTGCTGCTTCATTTACAAGAGATGACAAAGAAGCACCATTAAAACCTACACACATAGATGCTACCACTTCAACATCTAAACTGTGTGGTATATTTTTGAGATATTTCTCCAAAATAGACACTCTCTCAGACTTTGTTGGTAACTCAACAAAAACTCTTCTGTCAAACCTACCAGCTCTAAGTAAAGCAGAGTCTAAAACATCTATCTTGTTTGTAGCAGCCACCACTATAACACCACTCGAACTCTCAAACCCGTCCATCTCTGTTAAAAGTTGGTTTAGAGTGGCTTCCCTTTCATCGTTTCTTTGACCATCTCTTGTTTTACCTATGGCATCTATCTCATCTATAAAAATTATAGCTGGTGCATTTTTCTTTGCTACACTAAAAAGGTCGTGAACCCTTTTTGCCCCCATACCAACATATATCTGAACAAAAGAAGCACCACTTTGGTAGTAAAAAGAGACATTTGCCTCATTTGCCACAGCTTTTGCTATCATAGTTTTACCAACACCAGGAGGTCCTACAAGCAAAACACCTCGTGGCATTCTTGCCCCAAATTTTTTGTATCTTTTAGGGTTTTTCATAAAATCTATAATCTCTTCAAGCTCCACTTTTACATCTTCTATGCCACCTATATCCTCAAAACTCACATCTGTTTTTATGGGTTGTATAATACTCTCTTGCTCATTTTTTGAGCCCTCTACATGTAGGCTTTCATCTCTCTTTGTTTTTTGTTTTTGATACCACCTAAAAACTAAACTACCAACCCCCAAAAACACTACAAAAACAAGTATATAAACAAAAAAGTTGCCACCATCATCTACCTCAACTTTGTAGTCTATAAACATCTTTGGTGTAACTTGTGAAGATGCTATCTTGAACAAATCATCTTTTGTTTTTAGGTAAACATACTCTTTTGTAACAACAACTTTCTCAACAAGTTTGTCATCTAAAATCTGTTTAGCATCTCTTAGAGTTATAGATGTTGAAGTATCTCTAAAAACCGCAAAAACTATAAGCCCAACAAGAAAAAAAGCAGATAGGTAAAGTGGTAGATTTTTTGTTTTAAATTTCTGCATAGTTTATATCTTCCTTCACTTCGTAACTCTCTACATGTAGCCAGTTTCCAACCAAATCTTCATTTGATTTTATAACTATTTTGTTAAAATACTGGTCAAACCCTTGATAAAGTCCATCTGTATTTTGACTCTCCACCAACACACTAAGCCCACCTTTTACACTTTTTCTAAAAAGGAGATTTTTCTCTTTTACAAGGTTTTGTATCTCATGTAGTCTTTGTTTTGCTACTTTTCCATTTACCTCTGGTGTCATATATGCCGCAGATGTTCCATCTCTTTTTGAGTATGTAAAAGCATGGATGTGTGTAAGTGGTAATTTTTTGGCATTTTGCATAGCTTCTGCCCACAGTTCATCACTCTCACCTGGGAAACCTGTTATGTAGTCTGTCCCTATCGCAAAACCTTTATCTGCCAAAAACTCAAACAGCTCTCTATCTTGTTTATAAACATTTCTTCTGTTCATCATCTTTAACATCTTTTCAGATGTGTGTTGCAATGCTATGTGCAGATGTTTACTCATCCACCACTCATCAAGTATCTCTTTAAACTCATCTGTTATCTGTATGGGTTCTACACTTCCAAGGCGGATTCGTCTTACACCCCTTATGTTACTCATCTTTTTCATAAGTGTTGCCAAAGATGTTTTTGTATCTTGTCCATAACTTCCAACATTTGTTCCAGTAAGTGTAAACTCCCCAAAACCGTTTGATGCAAGTCTTTGAACCTGTTGAAGAATCTTCTCCTCTGGCATACTTCTTGCCCCACCCCGCACAAACGGTATGATACAGTAAGAACAACGAAAGTTACACCCCTCTTGTATCTTTATAAAAGCTCTGCTTTTACCCACAAAATCATCTACTATATTTTCATCTATATGGTTTAAATCACCCTTTTCATAAAAAGGTTTTGGTGCTTCTATGAACTTTTCTATCTTCTGTTTCTCACTCTGCCCAAAAACTCCCCAAACTCTTTTCTCTTCAAGTAGTTTTTCACCTTTTGTATGAGCTCCACAACCAGTTAGTAAAATCTTCGCATCTGAGTTTGTTTTTTCTACATGTGAGATATATGAGCGAACATGTGTATCTGCTCCATTTGTAACTGTGCAGGAGTTTACTACTATAACATCTGCTTCATCTTCATTTTGAGTTACAACATAATCTTTTAGTGAACTCATCATAACCTGAGAGTCATAAAGGTTTGTTCTACAACCAAAAGTTTTAAAAAATACTTTTTTTCCCATCTAAACAACCTCTCCATTATGTTCTAACATATCTAACTTTTTTGTTTGAAGGTTTATGTTTTGTGTTGGATAAGCTATGACAATATCATCTGCTTCTTTAAAAGCATCTATAATCTCCGCTGAGATAGAGCTTCTAAGAGTTAGTGTCCCATAAGCATTTGTAAGATACCAAGCTTCTATGTTTATACCATGTGGTGCTATAAAAGAGTAGATTCGCGGTTCAACATTTGTGTTTTTCAAACTATACTGATGTCTTAGTTTGTTTAACTGTTTTCTTGTTATATCTGTATAACCTTTTGAGTATTTTTTTGTTATCTCTTTTACAATATGGAGTGCTTTTTTATGGTTAGACTCAAATGTTATAGATATATTTATACCGTCCCAAACAGTTTTTAGTGATGAGTGGGTATAGTTTGCTATCATCCTTGTAAATATATAGTTATTTGGAACAAATATAATCCTACCTGCTCTTCTGTTTTGCATTATAGATGTTAGAGTTATATCTTCTAAGATAGTTATACGAAGTAAAGATATATCTAAAACATCTCCAACATATTTCATACCATCCATATCTACTCTTATCCTATCCCCTACATGTATGCTTCCACCAAACACTATAACAAGCCAACCCAAGATACTCATAAACCAGTCTTTCATAGCGATGGCGATACCAGCAGATGCAAATCCTAAGATGGTGATGATGTAGCTAACATTTTCTATATAATTAAAAAACAGTATCAAGATTATAAAAGTAAAGTTTGTAAAAGTTATGATTTTATTTGCCATATAAAATCGTTCATTGTCTGTTATGTATCTTTTTACAACAAGCTTCATCAAAAAGAAAAATATAAATATCACAATAATCACTATGGAGATTTTTATAGCTCCATAGGTTTGCTCTTTTATATCTCTGTTTATGGCACTCTCAACAACCTCAACCCTTTTTTGGTAAACCCCAGATGCTATATCCATAGTTTCGTAAGCTGTTTCAAACATCTCCAACTGTTTGTTTTTTTTCAAATACTCTTTTTCATATTTTTTATCTATTGAGACCAAAGATTTATATATAATTATCTCTTGTCTTAGCAAAGATACAAGCTCTTTTAGTTTTTTCTTCTTATAAAGATACTCTTGCAAATCTTTGTCAAGTTTTTTTATCAGTGACAAACCTGTAAAAATATCAAAAGGGTTTTTGATAGTTGGTACATCTCCAACCTCTGGTGGTGTTAAAAGCTCTGAAAATGGAGCATTACCTTTACCTTTTAACTCTTCCATTTGAGCAGTTAAAATATTTTCTTTTGAAATCAAAGAACTCAATTCATCTTTTTGAGCCAATGTCTTGGCCTCTTTTTTTAGATATTTTATCCTTTCTTTTATCTCTTTTAAATTTTTTCTAACTTCAAGAGATGTTAAATAAGATTCGTAACTTTTTGTCCAAACACCACTTTTAGCTATCTCATTCTCTATCTTATTTAACTCTTCAAGATAGATTTTTAATCTTCTTTGGTTTAACTCTTTTTGTTTTTCTATCTGTTTTTGCAGTGTTGCATTTACATCTACTACATCTGCACCAAAAACTAAAACAAAACCTAAAAATAAAAAGGATAAAATCTTAAACATCTACTAAGCCTCAAACTCTTTTAAAACAGAGATTACATCACTTTTTTTGCACTCATCTGTTATAACAACTCCACCTATACCTTTTGGAAGTATGAAAGTTATCTTTGTATCTGCACTTTTTTTGTCTAAGAAAAATGTTTCATAAAAACTCTCAACATCTTTTATGTTGTAAGTTGTTGGAAGGTTGTATTTTTTTAAAACATCTTCAACTTTTTTAGCTTCATCTTCACTCATCAAACCAAGTCTGCAAGAGAGTCTGTTTGCCATAACCATACCTATGGCAACTGCTTCTCCGTGTAGGTATGTTTTGTATGCTGTTTCATTTTCTATAACATGCCCAAATGTATGCCCATAGTTTAGTGCAGCCCTTAAACCATGCTCTTTTTCATCTTTTGCTACAACATCTGCTTTTGTTTGAACTGCTTGTTTTATAACCTCTTGTAGTATTTTTGTGTCACTCAAATCTGCTGTTTGTAAAAACTCAAAAAACTCTTTGTTAAAAGTAACTGCCATCTTTACTATCTCAGCTACACCAGCACCAAACTCCCTTTTTGGAAGTGTAGTTAAAAAGTATGGGTCAATATAAACTTTTTTTGGTTGATGAAATGCACCTATAAGGTTTTTCCCATAGCTGTTGTTCATACCTGTTTTACCACCAACACTCGCATCTACCTGAGACAGAAGTGTAGTTGGAATTTGTATAAAGTCTATCCCCCTTTGGTATATACTTGAAACATACCCTGTCATATCGCCTATAACCCCGCCACCAAATGCTATGAGTAAAGATTTTCTGTTAAAACGGTGGTTAAAGAGTGATTCTAAAATAGTATCTACACTTTGTTGATTTTTATACTCTTCACCATCTGGAACTGTTATGATGTAGAGCTCTTTTGCTTTGATTTTTGTAAGAAGGTAGCTAAGGTGAAGACCTGCAACTTTTGGATTTGTAACTATCGCTACTTTTGTGTCTAACTCTATGTTTGAGATGGCATCTATCTCTATATCATAAGAGTTGTCTATAACTTTTTTAAGAGAAATGTTTACTTTCATTTTTTTACCTAAATTATTTTTTATAGATAATACTTAAAAAAGTGTTAAAACCTCCTAAATAGGTATAAAAAGTTGATGATATTCATCTAGTTTGTGGTAAAGCTTTTCACTGTCTGTTGAAAGTAAACTGTATATTTTTCTAGTAGCTATTTTTTGTGTAAAAGGTATTATTTGTAAAAAATTATCTTTTGTTTTTAAAACCCTTATGGAGTTTTGACTCTCTTTAATAACCTTAATAGACTTTGAAAAAATTGTTGCCAAATTATAGTAATGCTCTATAACCTGCTCTTTATTTTCTTGATGTTCTTTTAAAAAGTTATGCAACTCCATATTTAAACCCATCTGTTCAGATATATCAAATGCCGTAGATGATATTTTTTCAAGGTTTTTATTATCAGAAAGTATCAATGCACTCTCTTTTATGTTTTCAAAACTTTTTTTAGATATTTTTAAAATTGGTACATGTAGCTTGTAAAAAAGTTTTCTAAGCTCATAATTATTAAATAGTTTATGGGAAACCATAACCAAACCTATATGCTTGTTTTGGATATCGTCAAACATCTGTTGGTTTAAATTTTTACCATAATAATCTATAACAACATCTATATTTTCATCTCTATGATTTTTAATCTTTTCCACTATCTCTATGTCGTTTGGATTTACTATTTTTATGATAAGTTTTTGTTTTAACTTTTGTTGTATAAAAACACTTTTTTCAACCATTTTAAAAATATTTTTATTGTTCATTAAATTCATATCAAGATAAAGGTACAAGTTTGACCCAAACGGTTCTGGAAACTGCCCAAGTTCCCTTTTAATGGAACGGTAAACAGACTTTAAAACCTCTGGTTTACCCACTAAAAGTAGTAAGTCATTTGGTTGTATCATCCTTTTTCTAGATGGCATTACAAGTCTTCTATTTCTGTAAATAGCAACTATCCGCCAATCTTTTTGCTCGATAACACCTATATGTTTATACACAAAAGAGCTTCCAAAGGGAACTAAAACTTCCATAATTTCACCCTCACCCAAACCAACATTTTGAGCAATAACTGGAACATTTGGAAGATAATCCAAAAGTCTTGAAGATAAAATATCGTTTGAATTTATAAGCATAACATTTGGGTCTATGTTTGAGAGTTTCCACTTGTTTAACACAATTATACGAAGACTTTTTTTCACATTTCGTATATTTTTTATGATGTTTTCAACATCTATTTGGTTTTCCATGGCTACAATAACCTGAATAAACTCCATTTTTAAAAGATTTGCCAACTTATAAAAACTTGTAGCATCAAACTCATAAAATTTAAACCTCGCAGGATTAAATTCTTTGTACTCTTTTGCTTTTGTTTCAACAACATAGTAAATGTTTTCTGTTGTATAGGTACCAATCACCCTCTGGATAAAATTTTCACCAATAGAGCTATCGCTTATAATTAATATCTTTTTCATCTATTTAACTGTTATGCTTTTTGTTTTTATCCACTTTTCTAACTTAACACCCATCTCAACATGGTGAGTGTATGCAAACTGGTCAAACAGTGCCATAGACACAACTTTGTGAGTTTTACTCAAAAACTCCAAATCTCTAAAAAGTGTTTCTGGATTACACGAGATATATAGTATATTTTCATACCTTGATATAAACTTTAAAGACTCCCCATCTACACCACTTCTTGGAGGGTCCACAAAAACACTATCTATATTGTATGAGTTTATATCTATATGTTTCATCCTTCTAAACTCTCTCACCCCATCAAGAGCTTCAACAAACTCCTCTACACTCATTCTTACAAACTCTATGTTTGAAACATTGTTTAGCTTCATATTTGTTTTTGCTGCATTTATAGAAGACTTTGAAATCTCTGTTGCTAAAACTTTGTCAAATTTCGTAGCAAATGGTATGGTAAAGTTTCCGGCACCACAGTAAAGTTCTAACAAATCTTTACCACCAAAGTTTTTCAAAGCCCAACTTATCATACCCTCATTTACTCTTGGGTTTGGTTGGGTAAAACTGTTTTCTATGTAGTTAAATCTATACTCTTTACCATCTATGTTAAGTCTTTCTGTAACATAGTCTTGCCCTATCACAACTTTTTGTTTTCGTGAACGACCTATGATGTATATATTTAGTTTTTTAGCTATCTTTGTAGCTTTTTGTGTCCATTCATCATCAAGTTTTCTATGGTAAAGTAGTGAAACTACTATCTCACCATCAGATGAACTTAAAAAATCTGCGCCAAAAAGTTTAAAGCCTATATCTTCTTTTTTAATCTCATCTAAAAGTTTTGGCATAAGTTCATATATGAAGCTACTAACTTGTGGACACTCTGTTATGGTTACCACACCACTTCTGTCTATGCTGTTCATAGCATAATGAAGTTCATCTTCTATATGCCAGATTTTAAACTCACTTCTAAAACGGTAGTTTTGTGTAGGAGATTTTACAACCTCTATCTCACCATCGTAGTATGGTTTAAACCTTTGTTTGTTTAGTTCTATCTTATCGGCCAACTGCTTTTCATAACCGCCTTCATAGGCTACACAAGCACCACAGCTTCCAAAATAACTACATTCCAAAACTATCTCCT
>CAYNVR010000059.1:0-7981 GCA_964400715.1 uncultured Sulfurimonas sp. | reverse complement strand
GTTGGTTTGAAGGAGATTAAGTGAAACTCTTTAATTGTTCAGAGGGTTCAATTATTTTATTTTTTAGAGGAGCTAACTCTCCTCCTCCTCCAATAGTTTTAACTTTAATACATGTCTGTCTGTTATTACAGTTTTAAATTCACCTTCAAAAACTTTTACATCTAAAACAGTCGCTTCTACATGTACATTTCTTTTTCTGCCCTCTTTATGTCTAACACGAGCTACAAAGTTTACCTCATCATTAAGTTTTACAGGAGATAAAAACTGGCAATCACTAGCTACCAAAACAACATTTTTTTCATTTACTGCAACCATAGCTGCATAATCAGCCGCACTAAATATAAACCCACCATGTATAAGCCCTGCTTCATCTGCTAGCATATCTGGCAATGTAGTAAGTCTCACTTCTACATAACCAACATCTACCTTTATAATCTCGCCATTTAAATCTTGATTTATCTTATTATGAGTTTTTATTATAACCTCTTCTTGATTTATATCATCAAGTTCTAAATCATCATCTTCCATATTGCTCCTATCTATTTCCATCATTTTTTATCCTTAACCAATCTCACATAAACCCTTTTTGGTGCTGGGTAGCCTTCTACTGTTTTTGAACTATCTTGTGGGTCTAAAAAATCTTGTAAAGACTGCCCCTCTATCCACTCTGTTTTTCTTTGTTCTGTCTCATCTGTTATGGTTGTTGTTAAAACTTCAAACTCACTAAAACCAGCTCTTAGACACCAGTTTTTAAGTGCTTTTATAGTTGGAACAAAGTAGATGTTTGGTATCTTTGAGTATGTTTTTTCTGGACACAGTGCTACATCATCTTCACCATCTATGTAAAAAGTATCAAGTATAACCTCACCTTTTTTTTCTAAACCTTTGTAAAGTTGTTTCAACATAGAAACAGGGTCACTTCTGTGGTAAAGAACACCCAAACAAAATATAGTGTCAAACTTTTCATCGTAAAACTCTACATGTTCTATACCCAACAACTCATAAACTATCTCACTTTTTACAAAATGGTTTATAAAATCAAACTGAGTTTTATAAAGTGGAGATGGGTCAAACCCTACCAAAAGCTTTGGCTTGTCTTCAAGCATACGAAACATATAGTAACCATTGTTACACCCTATATCTGCTACTTTTTTACCTTCTAAGTTAAAGTATGGTCTTAGCAAATTATACTTTATGTTACTTCTCCACTCACTGTCTATGTATGTCTTACCAACTTCAAAAGGACCTTTTCTCCATGGCATTAAAAGTTTTGCTGTTTTGTAGATTTTATCTTCATCAAATTTACCACTAACTTTTACAACATCACCAAATTCAAAGCTACATGTAGCATCTTCTAGCTCACTAAGAGCCTCTCTAAGTGGAGCTATATTTTTCCATGTAAGCCATTTTTTTCTATCTTCTTTTACTTTTTGTATATCCATTTTATACTTTTCAAACACAAATTTTTATATAATTGTATCAAAAATAAAAGGTTTTTATATGAGGTTGGAGAAAAAAGCAACTGTTGTTTCAACATCTGTTGCAACTTTGCTTGTTATCATAAAGATGACAGTTGGAGTTTTGAGTGGTTCCATCGCCGTTTTAGCATCGGCGATAGACTCTTTTTTAGACTTAACTGTTTCACTGTTTAACTACTTTGCACTACACAATGCAGAAAAAGACCCAGATGACAAGTTTCACTTTGGTCGTGGTAAACTTGAACCTCTCGCTGCGGTTATAGAAGGTGTTGTTATCTCACTATCTGCTCTATTTATACTTTATGAAGCACTTTCAAAGATAGTTCATCAACAAAAGATGACAAATATGCAAGATAGCCTTATAGTAATGGTCATATCTATAATCATCACCGCTTGTTTAGTTCTTTTTTTAAACTATGTAGCAAAAAAAACAAACAATATGGTCATAAAAGCAGATGCCCTACACTACAAAACAGACCTCTACACAAATGGTGCTATCTTAATCTCACTTGCAACTATACATTTTACAGATATATACATCATAGACCCTCTTCTTGGTATATTGATAGCTATATATATGATATATTCTGCATACCCTATCATAAAAGAGGGAGTTCTTATGCTTTTAGATGTTGCACTAGATGAAGAAGATATAGAAAAAATCAAAAATGTACTAAAAAACAATAGTTCCATATCAAACTTTCACTACTTACAAACAAGAGAATCTGGTTCTCACATATTTATATCTGTTCATCTTGTATTTGATATGGATATATCATTATATGATGCACATAAAATCTCTGATGAGATAGAAGAACAAATAGCAAAACTTTTTACAGATGATAAAAAATGTCACATACTAATCCACATGGACCCGTATGATGATTCACATACACAAGGACACAAATGAAAAACAACCCATTTAGCAAGGAACAAATAAAAAACTACCTACTATTTTATGTAGGTGTAGTTACTATTGTTGTTCTTTTTTTTATAGCCTCTACTCTTTTTCATGAAGTAAAAGATGTAAAACCAAAACATTTTGATATTAACAAAACAAAGATAGCAGAATCAAAAGAGAAAAAAGAAAAAAAGGCTGAAAAAAAGAAAAGCACTACAAACTTTAAAATGATGAGTACAGAGTTAAAATAAACTCTAACTCACCGTTGCTACACAATTTCTACCACTACTTTTTGCAACATACAACACACCATCTACCCTTTTTATAAGAGTTTCTTTTGTATCATCACTTCTTAACTGTGTTACTCCAAAACTACTTGTAAGATGTTTAATATACTTAAAATTGTGACTTTCTATAATTGTTTTTAATTTATTTGCAAATTTTTCAGCTTTTTGAACATCAGTATTTATTATAATCATAAACTCTTCACCACCCCATCTTGCAAATATATCATCAGAGCGAATATGTGAAGTGATAAGTTTTGTAAGTTCTATGAGAACACTATCTCCAACATCATGACCATAAGTATCATTTATAGATTTAAAATGGTCTATATCAAACATTATAATTGAAAATGTTGTTTTTTCTATTAGCTTTTTATTTAGATAAAAATCAAACCTTTCTCTTGAATATATGTTCGTCAAACTATCATAATAAGCTTTATTTTCAAGTTCCTCTTTATGTTTTAACTCCTCAGTTATATCTTCTAACATAACAATAAAATCACTAGTTGTTGATAACCCTTCTAAATGTATAGAGAAAAACCTACCATTTCCATTTTTATCTTTAATAGAGACTATATTTTTTTTATTTTTATGTTCAATCAAATAATCTATCCAGTTTATACCATCCATATCTTTTTGTAAAAATCTGTCACCTTCTAAAAAGAAATCACAAATACAGTTACTTTTTTCCAGAAAATCATTTAGATTTTTTATACCAAAAAAGTTTAAAAATGCTTTATTTACATCTTTTATGGTTTTCCCATTTGTTACTAAAAGTATATTGTGTTGAGTATCTATTATATTTCTTACATATTTTTTATATTTATCTTGTTTATATATAAAAAATAAAACAAAAGCACCAAATAAAAAGGCTAGTAAAAGTTCTTCTACAAATGCTTTAAACAACACACTAGAAAAATCATCTTTTACAAAACTCAAAATAGAGCCTATATGTTTGTTATTAATATCTTTAATTGGCATCAAGACAGCTACAAAATCTTCATTTTTATATGAAAAACTTGTATTGTTTTTTAATATATGTTTAAACTCATGGTTTTTATTTATTATGCTATAAAGTTTTTTGAGAAGTTCTTTATTTATATCTGCTTTTAACATATATAAAGGGTGGTCACAAATCTTAACCTTTTCATATAGTTTGCCTATCATCTCTGGTTTTGTAACTTTATCTACTACATCTCTATGCAATATTAAGATATTTTTTAAACCAAAAAATTTTTGCATCTCTTTGTCTATGGAGTTAAAATCTATACCAAACTCATAACTTCCAACAAACTCACCATCATAAAATAGCGGATACTGAAATCTGTAAGTAGTAGCATACTTACCCACTTCAAAACCAGATTTTGCCATAAAAGTCTTAGAGATATCTTTTAAAGAATCTCTTTTAGCCATAATAAAATCATCATATTTTTCTATATTGTGAAACCGTATGATAGAGTATCCATTTTTATCAAAAACTTGAAAAGAGTTTAAATGTTTTAACTTTCTGTCGTTGTAAAAAGATGTGAATTTTTTTCTAAGTTCATATCTTACTTTATCTCTTTGAGATTTTGTAGCTCCATTTGCATCTTTAACAATCTTTGCCATATCTGCTTCACACATATTGTGATAAAAATCGTTTAAAAGCTCAAAAGAGTTCACAGCACTAAGAAGACTTTTATTTAAAGAATCTGTCAATTTTTGCTGATAAGCTTCAAGTTTATCGTTATACTGATTAAGTATATAAAAACTAATAACTGTTATATAAATGAGAAAAGATAAAATATATTTGTACATAACTTTATTTTAACATAAAAAACTTTATAATCCGTCTATGAAAACATTATTTTTAATTTTACTTATAAAAACTTCTATTTTTTCCCAAACTTTATCCTTTGGTGCCATATCTACCGTAGATAAATCTATTATGGAAAAAAAGCTTAAACCAATTATATCGTACATATCAAAAACCATTAAACAACCCATAAAGTTTCAAACAGGGTTTGATTATCTAGATACCATTGAAAAATTTAAACTAAAAAAATATGATTTAGGTTTTATAGGACCTGCACCTTTTTTGTTGGCAATGCAAAATACAGATAAACCTTTACAGATAATAGTTGGACTAAATACAAAAAATAATGGCTATTTTCACAGTGTTATAATTGTAAAAAACACATCATCTATAAAGTCGCTTGAAGATTTAAAAGGTAAAAGCTTTGCTTTTGGCTCTCCACAATCTACACTCTCATATTTTATGCCAATGTACCTTCTAAAAAAACAAAACTTAGATAAAAAACTATCAAATATAGTTTTTTTAGGTAAACATGACAGAGTTGCAAAATATATTATTATGGGGAAATATGATGCAGGTGGCATAAAACAATCTGTTGCAAATAAGTATAAAAAATATATAAAAATTATAGCTAAAACACAAGATGTTCCAGACTTTATAATAGTTGCAAGTACAAATATGCCAAAACAAACTGTTCAAAAAATAAGAGAAGCTTTACTAAAACCAGAAGCTCAAAAACTAGCAAAATTTATAAAACCATCTGCAACAGGTTTTATAAAAAGGGAAGAAAAAGATTACGACATACTAAAAAACATAATGCTATATGTAGATAAAAACTCACTAAAATAATGGATACAAAATGATACATTGGTACAAACTAAACGAACAAACATTAAAAAAAGCAAAAGATGAGAACAAAGCTATCTATATTTTTATAGGTTATGCAAACTCTTACCTATCTAACAAGATGGAAAAAGAGGTTTTAAATAACAACGAGGTTATAAAACTTCTAAATGAAAATTTCATCTCTATAAAAATAGATAAAAACATACAAAAAGATGTAGATAAATACTACCAAGAGGTACATACACTTTTAAACAAAAAAGTTGGTAGTTGGCCTTTAAATATATTTTTAACACCTCAAAATAAACCTTTTTTTGCTAAAACATATATAGACTTAGAATCTGATTCTAAAAATATAGAAGGTATGGGCTTTTTAGAACTCTTAGAACTTATATCTAAAAAAGTAAAAAACAATGACACATCTCTAACAAAAAATGCGGATGAGATTGAAAGTTTCATTGGTAAAATAACACACCCAACACAAGCAACAGTTCTTAAAGAGAGTTTTATTCAAAACTTTTTACTTCAAGCAAGAAACAATTATGATGTTAAAAACAAAGGTTTTTCTAAAAATCCAAAATTTTTACATGTAAATCTTTTAGACACCCTACTCTACATATCTAAAAACTTTGATGATAGTTCTGCAAAAGCTATGCTTAAAGATACACTCCAACAGATGCAAAATTCAGAGATTTTTGACAAACAAAATGGTGGATTTTACAGATATTCAAATAGTGAAGATTTTTCTAAACCTTGCAATGAAAAAAGTGTATTTGACAACACTGTTTTAGCAACACTGTTTTTAGAAAGTGGAGAGTTTTTTAACAATGAATCGTTTAAGCAAACTTCAAAAAAGATAATAAACTATCTATCTCCTACAAATCTATTTGTAGAAAACAACACCATAGTATCAACTTTTTTCAAACTTGACCAACAAGAAAAAGCCAAAAAACTTTTAGAAGAACTAAACAAAGAGTTTAACAAAGAAAAAAGATTTTTTGATGACTACTCATTTTTTACACAAACTCTACTAAATGCCTACGAAAAAACTTATGATTCAACATATCTCATAAAAGCCCACAAACTCATAAACGATACACTCACAAAATTTTACAAATATGGGCTTTTTATGTTTAGTAACACAGAGTTTGCAACAAAAGCAGATGTAAAAGACAACATACACACAAGTGCTGTTTCAGTTATGGTCTCAAACCTGCTAAAAATTTCAAAAATTTTAAATGATGAAAAATATAAACATTTTGCATTTAAAACTATGGAATACAACTCTTATGAGATAGGAAGAGAGACTATTTACTACCCATCTATGCTAAAACAAATACTTATATATTTAAAGGAAAACAGATGAGTTCAAAAAGAAAGATGCTTGATGAAGAACTAAATGAGATAGAAAATGTAAAAGAGATAGTCCATCCAGATAGAAGAGTTTCAAAAGAAAAGCAAGAACAAGAGTTTGAAAAAAGAAACAAAAAAGGGGTAAAAAAAAGAGTTCCTGTTTGGATAAAAGAGGAAGTATTAGAATATGAAGCAGAACTAAAAAAACTACAAATAGAACTCTTAAAGATGCAAAACTATATAAAAGAAAAAGGTCTTAAAGTTCTTATGATATTTGAAGGTCGCGATGCTGCTGGTAAAGGTGGAACCATAAAAAGGATAACAGAACACCTAAACCCTCGTGGGGCAAGAGTTGTAGCACTTGACAAACCAAGTGACAAAGAGAAAACTCAGTGGTATTTTCAAAGATATGTACAACACCTCCCATCTGCTGGTGAAATAGTTTTATTTGATAGAAGTTGGTACAACCGTGCTGGGGTAGAACCTGTTATGGGTTTTTGTACACAAGAGGAACACAAAGAGTTTTTACACGAAGTTCCAGAGTTTGAAAAGATGCTTGTAAACTCAGATATCATCATATTTAAGTTTTATTTCTCTGTTTCAAAACAGGAACAAGAAAGAAGATTTGAAAAAAGAAGAACTGACCCATTAAAACAGTACAAACTATCACCAGTTGATGAACTTTCACAAGGTTTGTGGGACAAATACACCATAGCAAAATACTCTATGCTACTTGCCTCGCATACTGAACATGCCCCATGGACAATTATCCGCTCAGACAACAAGAAAAAAGCTCGTATAAACTGTATAAAACATATACTAAGCCATTTCAAATATCCAAATAAAATCTCAAAAAAACAATTAAAAACTGACAAAAATATCAAACTAAAAGCTGATAAAGAGATTAAACTAATGGAAACAGAGATGTCTTTAAAAAAGATATAATTTTTCTTTAAAGACTATTAACTTTTTTTAACATTAACAGATTACACACATTAAAATAACTTTTTTTTAACCTATTTGCTACTATCGGTAACAGTAATTATAATTAAAATATAACTTAATTATAATTACTAAATAATTTATTATATAAAGTGCTATGATTATTATGTGATTGATATAATTAATTATCAAAAATTATCAAATAGGAGAAGATATGTCACTTTCAAGAAGAGAATTTCTGAAAAGTTCAGCAGCAGCAAGTGCAGCAGCAGCTATTGGTATGAATGTACCAACAGAGCTAGAAGCAAATGCTAATGAAGCTGAGACTGGCTGGAGATGGGATAAGGCAGCTTGTCGTTTCTGTGGTACTGGTTGTGGTATCATG
>CAYNVR010000058.1:0-8011 GCA_964400715.1 uncultured Sulfurimonas sp. | reverse complement strand
GAGTTGGCACTTTTAGCAGGTGCAGACAGAGTTGAGGGAACACTTTTAAGTAACGGTGAGAGAACAGGAAATGTTGACATAATCACACTTGCTTTAAATATGACTTCACAAGGCATAGACAGTAAACTTGATTTTTCAAATGTCAATGAGGTTTTAGAGGTTGTAGAAAAGTGTACAGAACTACCAACACACCCAAGACACCCTTATGTTGGAGAGCTTGTTTACACAGCATTTTCAGGTTCACACCAAGATGCCATAAACAAAGGTTTAGCATACCAAAAAAATAAACAAGACCCATTTTGGGAAGTGCCATATCTACCAATAGACCCAAGCGATGTTGGTAGAACTTATGAGGACATCATAAGGATAAACTCTCAGTCTGGAAAGGGTGGGGTAGCATATATACTTGAAAAAAATTATGGCTACCAGCTACCAAAAGCTATGCACCCAGAGATAGGTCGCATAGTTCAAGCAGTAACAGACCAAAAAGGAAGAGAGCTAGACAGCAAAGAGATTTTGGAGATATTTAAGCAAACTTATTTCTCTCCAAAAGAACATCTTGTTTTTGAAGATTTTAGTGTAAAAGATGAAGATGGAAAAACTACATGTAAACTTTGCTATAAGCTAAATGGTAATCCTATCATATCAACAGGTGAAGGTAATGGTCCAATAGATGCTTGTAAAAATGCACTTATGAAAGAGTATAAAAATGAGTTTACAATCAATTCATATTCGGAACATTCATGTGGAGATAAAAGCTCAGCAAAGGCTGTGGCTTATATAGAGATACAAACAAAAGAGATACTATCTTGTTTTGGGGTTGGTGTAGATACTAGTATATCTACGGCATCTATTAAAGCTTTATTTTGTGCTTTAAATAGAGCATTTTAAGAAAATTCAATAGGGTCTATATCTATCTCAGCAAGGCTATTTTTACTATATAAAATAGCTTTAATGAGAGATGTAGATTTATCTGCCCTAAGTAGTATTTCGTAGCGAAATTTATTTGCTACTTTTTCTATGGGACACTTACCACTTCCAACTATCTCTATATCTTCAAACAGTTTTAGTTTTTTTTCCATATCTATCATACTTTCATAAGCTTTTGTACCATTTTTATGTGAAAATAAAATTCTAGCTAGTTTTTTATATGGTGGATAAAGAGAGTTCCTAAATAGTTTTTCATCTTCTAAAAAGATTTGATAATCTTTAAGGTAGTAGTCAAAAAACTCTTCATTAAATGTTTGGATAATAACTTTTGCGTCTTTAAGTCTTCCACTTCTTCCAGATACTTGAATAAGTGTGGAAAGTGCTTTTTCCCTTGCTCTATAATCACTCATACTAAGCATATTGTCAAGACCAAGAACAACAGCTAGTGTAACATTATGGTAGTCGTGACCTTTGCTTAACATCTGTGTACCAACTAAAATATCTATCTCTTTGTTGTTGAAACTTTTTAGAATTTTTTTAAGTTTTGTTTGAGTTGTTATTGTATCTCTGTCAAATTGTTGTATTGTTTTATTATGAAAAGATTGTTGCAAAGTTTTTACAACTTCTGCTGTTCCTAATCTATTACTTACTAGATTGTTGCTACCACAAGATGGGCAACTTTTTGGTATGGGTTGAGTATAGTTACAGTAGTGACATTTCATAGAGTTTGTTTTTTGGTGTATGCTCATACCAATGCTACAAAATACACATTTATAGTTTTCACCACAATCTCCACAAATAAGATATTTAAAATTTGCACGAGTTGGTAAAAAAACTATACTTTGCATATTTTGTTCTAATGTCTTTTGTATATGTTGTTCTATAAATGGAGTGATTGATTCTTCATTTTTTTCATAAAAGAAAGTTTTTGATGAGTTAAAATATTTACCTTTTAATCGTACATGTGGAAATTTTGTATATGTATTTAGAGATGGTGTTGCTGAACCAAGTACAACAGGTATATTTTGTGTAGTTCCCATATATATGGCTAAGTCTTTTGCATTGTATCTTGGTCGTTTGTTTGATTTGTAACTATCATCGTGTTCTTCATCTACAACTATAAGTCCTAAGTTTTGGATTGGTAAAAAGAGTGTTGACCTAGCACCTGCAATAATTTTTGCAGACCCGTTATATATTTTTTCTAAATTTTTTTTCTTTTGTAAAGGTGTAAGTTTGGAATGCCACATAACAACTTTATCTTTAAAATATTTTTCTAATCTTATACCCATTTGAGGGGTTAAAGATATTTCAGGCATTAAAAATAAAATTCGTTGGTTTTGTTTTAAAATCTCTTCAAAATAGCACATGTATATCTCTGTTTTTCCACTTCCTGTATCTCCAAAAAGTAAAGATATTTGATTTGTTTTTAAAAAGGTCAAGGCATTTTGTTGTTTTGTAGAGAGAGATATATTTGTATCTGTTTCAAAATTGTCATTTTTAAGTTCTATATTTTTACAAAATGGTGTCATAACACCCAAAGAATCACCAAGAGAACATATATAGTAAGAAGAGATAAATTTGGCTAGTTGTAGTTGCTCTTTTGAATAATAAAACTCACAAACATCATCTACATGTATAGCTTTAAAGTTTGGTTTATTACATGTAGATATAACAACACCCTTTTGTTGCTTATTTCTAAGTTTTATATCTACTTGGGTACCTGGTTCAATATTTGAAAGAGAACTATATGTAAGTGGGTCAAGAGGTGAGTTTAAAATTGCTATTTTATAGTAAAAAATCACCTCTGACATATAGTTTAGTTTACAAGAGCATCACAAATTTCTGGTTGGCTTGCTTGTAGTGTAAATTTACCATTTGTATTATCATATTCAAATTTACAATCATCAGCTCCAATTTTGTAGATAAATTTTGTGTAACTGCCATCATCATCACTATCTACTCTCCAATGCCCATCTTTATCTTTTGCAGGTAGTCCATACATAAGTATAGTTCTATCTGCTGAACCATTTGTATCAAAAATTGTGTCGTTATTATCTGCTAGACCACTTATCCAATGACTGTCACCTTTTATGAGGTGTGCTTGTCTGTCACTAACAATAGCAGAGCGGATAGCAGAGATATCTGAACGCCCTTTTGTTATTTGAGCATCTGTTCTTGTAGCATTTAGTTTTGGTAGAGCAATAGATGCTAAAATACCTAAAACAACAATAACAAAAACTAGTTCTATCATAGAGAATGCTTTTCTCATTTTTAATCCTTAATTGTAAAAAAGTGTTTAATTATAGTATAATTTAAATTAATTTTGTTTAAATAATAACTTTTTTATGAATGAAAATTTGATATTTAAACTTAATAGTTGTACAATCTAGTATTTTAACTTGGATATGCAAATGATATATTTAGAAGACTTGAAATCTGTTGTAAAGATAAACTCATATACCAAAAACAAACAAGGTGTAGATAGTGTTGGAAAACTATTTGATAAATGGCTTTTAGACCTTGGATTTAATTTACATGTATATGAAAGAGAAAATATAGGCAACCATAGATACTACACATCATCTTATGATAAAACTTCAAAACGACTTTTACTTTTAGGACATTTAGATACAGTTTTCCCAGAGGGTAAATTTGAAACTTTTGAAGAAGATAAAGATTGGGTTTATGGTGCTGGTGTTTGTGATATGAAAGGTGGAAATATAGTTATAGTTGAAGCCTTGAAAACTTTGAAAAGTATAAAAAATATAGATATCCTTTTTGTAAGTGATGAAGAAACAGGTAGTGATGACTCTAAGTTTTTGACATCTGAGTTGGCAAAAAAGTATGATTACTGTTTTGTGTATGAAGCAGCTGGGAAAAATATGGAAGTAGTTACTGGAAGAAAGGGTGTGGGGACTTTTTTTATAGATATAGAGGGAAAAGCTTCACATGCAGGTAACCATTATGCAGATGGTTGTGATGCTAACCTTGAAGCAAGTTTTAAACTACAAGAGTTGGTAAAACTTACAAATCTTGAAAAAGGGACAACAGTTAATGTTGGAAAAATGGAGGGTGGCATAGGTGCAAATACTATCTCCCCATATGCACATTTGACATTTGAGATTAGGTATAAAACAACAGAGGAAAGAGATAGAGTTTTATCTGAGATAGATAAAATAGTTAAAAAGTCTTTTGTAGATGGAACACTCTCAACACTAAGTGGTGGGATACAAAGAGATGTTATGCAAACAAGTCAAAGCTCTTTAAAACTTATAGAAAACCTTGAAAAGATTACATGTAGCCAGATTTTGTATGAAGAAAGAGGTGGTGTGAGTGATGCAAACATTGTGAGTTCAAACGGTGTTGTAACACTTGATGGTTTTGGACCTTTTGGAGATGGTGACCATACAGTGTATGAAAGGGCTTCTAAACAAAGTTTTGAGCAAAGGATATCTTTTAGTGCGAAACTTTTTGATTATTTTATAAAAAATGGAGATTTTGACAATGGCAAAAAATAGAACTATTGGTATGTGGATGTATAAAAATGGTGGTGGAGATAAGATAGGGAAAAAGATTATCAAAAAACTTAAAGAGAGAGATATAAAAGTCATAGATGATATAAATCTCAGACATGCTGTGGCTAAGAATGGGCATATTTTATTTAATGATATAAAGGTAGATAAGTTAGATTTGTTTTTTTCATATAATGCTGGTGAGCAGACACAGTATCAGGTTTATTTGTATCAGGCATTAAATAGGGTTATTCCTATGATAAACAGCTATGAAGCTTTTGCTTTGACAGAAGACAAGTTTCAAACATCTTTTGTGTTAAGAAATAATGGTGTAAAAACAGCAGACTATAAACTTTGCCATAGAGATGACTCACATCATCTTAAAAAGATTATAAAAAAATGGGATAAGATGGTGTATAAGCCAACAGATGGTTGGGGTGGAGTAGGTCTTACAAAGATAGAGAGTGAAGCTTCTCTTGATATGCTTATGCCATTTTTAAACCAAATGGATTTGAGATACTTCTATGTTGAAAAGTTTGTAGATTATGACAATACAGATTATAGAGTAGATATAGTAGATGGTCAGTTTGTAGCTTGTTATGGTAGAAAAGCTGGTGGAGATGATTGGAGAACAAATGTTACAAGTGGTGGAAGTGTATTTTTAAGAGAACCAAATGATGAGGTTGTAGATATAGCTATAAGAGCCACAAAAGCTTGTGGTGCAGATATAGCTGGGGTAGATATAATTTACGATAGAAAAAAAGAGGAGTATGTTGTGCTTGAAGTAAATGGCATACCTGCTTTTGCAACACCACAACAAGAGAAAATGGGACTTGATTTTAATGATAAAAAGATAGATTTGATAGTAGATTTGATAGATAGAAAAACAAAAAAATAAGGTAGAGAAGATTGAGAGAACAATATATTTCGTATGATGAGTGTGTAGAGTTTTTTAAACAAGCACAAAAAGAGTATCCAGAATTGGTAAAAGTTGAGTCAATAGGTCAAACTTGGGAAAAAAGAGAGATAATCTGTGTAACAATCAGTAAAGATGTTGAGTTGGCAGATGAAAAACCGGCACTTTTTTATACAGGAACCATACATGCAAGGGAGTGGATAGGTATAGAACTATCTCTAAGCTTTGCAAAATATATACTTGAACATATAGATTATGACCCACAGTTAAATACTATTTTAGATAAAGCTACACTTTATATGGTTCCATGTGCAAACCCAGATGGGTTTGAGTATTCAAGAAACCATTTTGCATTTTGGAGAAAAAATCGTAGAATGAATGGTGATGGAAGTTTTGGGGTTGATTTAAACAGAAACTTTGAGATAGGTTTTTCACCAAATAAAAACACAACATCAAATGTTTACTCTGGACCACACCCTTTTAGTGAGCCAGAAACAAGAGCTTTGAGAGATTTTGCACTTAGTCATAAAAATATCACCATAGCACTTGATTACCATTCACAAGGAAATGTATTTTTCCCAGCTCACAATTTTATACACGAAGATGCAGTTGATGCGATAGACTTAAACCTGTTGGCAAGTAATATGGCTGAGGAGATAAGAAAAGAGTCGGGAAGAGAGTATGGTGTGCATATGGGTAAACCACCAACACACCTTATATCTGGAAGTGGTAGAGAATTTTACTACTCACAAGGTGCATTGGCACTTGTTGTTGAAGTTGGAACAAGAAACATAAGTGACTATAAAGAAAATATGAGTGAAAATATAGAGGAAAATATACCAGCACTCATATATGCACTATCGGAAGTAAACAATTATAGTAAAAACAATACTCTCCCAAGAGTTGATGGTTTTGTAGCGACATCTGTTAGTTCAAAAGAGGTTGAGCTTTCGTGGGACTACATAGATGATGATACAGTTTATTTTGAGATATATCGCTCCACAAAATTAAAAGGTTTTGCACAAGCATCAAACCGTATAGGTATGACAAAATTAAAAACTTTTACAGATAAAAATTTGACACCATCAACGAACTATTATTATTTTATAAGAGCAGTGTGTAAAGATAAGCAGATAAAATCAGCTTTTGCTCAAAGAGTTGGTGTTAGAACAAACCCAGCTGAAAATATGTTCTCTAAGATTTTATATCCTGTCCCAGATAAGATAGGTTATGTTGGTGAGAAAACAAAGAAGAATAAAGAACATTTTGGAAATAACTCGTTATTTGTTGGTGTCAGTGAGAAAAAAGGTGAATGTTTTGGAGTTGTTGGATTTTCACTATCAACTGTTCCTGAAAATGCGATTATTACAAGTGCTTCTATATCTTTTTACCCTATGAATAGAGTTTCTGTTCAAGTTGAGAGTTTTGGAGAGTGGAGAGTTGGGCAGATAGATGAGAGAAGCATAGATAAAATTTATAGCTTTGATGACATAAAAAATGCAAAAGTTTTAAGCTATATAGATAGACCAACCGGTTCAGCTCAACTTTCACAGGGTATTTGGAGAACTTACAAGTTTGCGTCGCAAGAAGTAGCTGTTTTGCAAAAGTCATTAAAAAGAAGGGAAGCATATTTTAGAATGGAAGGGCCATCATCTTTACCACTTGATAGAGCATCTCAACTTATGCAGTGGGATATAGGTTATGGTAAATTTAGTGGTGGACTTACATACAGACCAAGACTTGATATATCTTACACCATAAATGAAGCAAGGATAGATTTAGAATCATCATCTCAATATACAGTTTCCAAAACAGATATAGAAGATAGTAATCTATCTTCTGGATTTGACTTAAATGGAGATAAAATATATGGTGTAGTTGAGTTTGATTTATCTAACTTACCAGATATGGATACTACTGTTATATCAAATTCATATATAGAGTTAGAAGCTCAAAGAGTTAGTGCATTAAATGGTATTAGATTTCATATAGAGATGATAAAACCGTTATCAGATATAAACTATGTAAATATAGAAAAAGCAGAGGTTATAGAAAGAGTGGGCTATGATGTTAGTTCAGCAGATTTAAAAAATAGTTCCAAACAAAGATTTGTTTTAGATAAATTTTCTATCGAAAGGATGGTTAGTTGTTTTGAAAAAAATCAAAAAGTGATGTTTGTTGTATCTGCTTCATCTCAAAAATCTTTTTGTAAAAATCAAATGGTTGAGTTTTCAGATAGCAAAAATCTAAAAAAACCATCACTTATTATAAACTATATTAAAAAAAGAAGGGTTGCACCTCCACAAGTTAGTAACTTAAAAACTATGGTAGAAAATAATATTATAAAACTTGAATGGAAAAATCCAATAGATAGTTCGTTTAAAGGTGTAGTTGTTGTAAAAAATCCTTTTAGAGTTCCTTGCTCCCCTTATGATGGGCAAAAGATATATGGTGGAAGCGATAACTATACTTATGATAAGTTTGGAGATAAAAATGTACACAAGTATTATGCAGTATTTTCTTATGATGATGTACCAAATTTCTCTAAAAGTCAGTATATTGAGGTAAATGCAAAGAAATAATCATTTCTTTGTATTGTTTAAGCTTTATTTAAGCCCCCTTTCCCTATAATTCCCATCCACAAACAAAGAGA
>CAYNVR010000057.1:0-8373 GCA_964400715.1 uncultured Sulfurimonas sp. | reverse complement strand
TAGTTTTTTGACCACGAACTGGAAGACCACGACGGTGACGAAGACCACGGTAGTTTCCTAAATCCATAAGTGCCTTAATATCCATAGCAACTTTTTTACGAAGATCACCCTCTACCATATGGTTAGCACGAATCTCGTTAGTTATAGCCGCAACATCAGCTTCGTTTAATTCGAAAACTCTTTTGTTGTAGTCTATGCCAGTTGCATCAAGAATCATACGAGAAGTATGAAGACCAATTCCATAGATGTATGTTAATCCATACTCTATTCTTTTTTTCTTAGGTAAATCAACACCAGAAATACGAGCCATGGTTATCCTTGTCTCTGTTTATGTTTTTTAACTTTGCAGATTACTCTTACAATGCCTTTTCTTTTAATGATTTTACAATCATCACACATCTTCTTAACTGAAGCTCTTACTTTCATAGAAAGTCCTTATGCTATATTGTTCTTTGCTGTTTTTAGGCAAACAGCATTTTTTAAAATGTTTGCCAATACTTTTATCTAAATAAAAATAGATAGATAAAAATACTCTAACTATATGTTAAAACAGCAAAGCAGATGCGAATTATATATAAAAGTAGCTTAATTTCTCATAATGGGGTGGCAACTCATCTAAAAAGCTGAGTTTTATCTACCAATTCTGGTTTAGGTTCACAGATATAAAAACCTTGTACAAAATCAACATCAAGTTCAATAAGTTTGTCAAAAACCTCTTTTGAATGAACAAACTCTGCAATAGTTTTCATCTGTGTATCTTTTGCAAACTGTATTATATTTTTAACAACTCTGTAACTTTTTTCATCTTTATCTATATTTTTAACAAGTGTTCCATCTATTTTTAGGTAATTTGCTTCCATATCTAAAACTGTTTTAAAGTTAGAGTATCCACTACCAAAATCATCTATGGAGACTTTCACACCCAACGAGTGTAAAAGTTTAATTTTACTTGTGAAAAGTTCTAAGTTTTCTATCTCATCACTTTCTAAAATCTCAAATGTTATATGTTTTGCTAAATCTTGATTCTCTTTTAGGTTAGAGATAATTATGTTTTCAATATCTTTATTTATAAGGTCTGAGTAGTTAATATTTATGCTAATAGACTTCTTATAACTTTTAGCTGTTTGAAAAGCTATTCTAAATATCTCTTTTGTAAGTTTAAAATGTATATTTGTATATTCAATGTATGGTAAAAAGAAAAATGGAGATATAACAGAACCATCTGTATCTAAAATTCTTACAAGAGCTTCATATTTTACAATTTCACCAGTTTTAATATTATAGATAGGTTGAAAATAACACATAACCCTTTCATCTATGATAGCTTTTTTCACAAAATGTATATCTTTTGTTTTGTTATTTTCTATAATGGCTTTACTACCTTGTGACATTGAAGCTACAACTTGGTTTCTACCATTTTTCTTTGCTAAATACAATTTTGTATCTGCTATTTTTATAGCTTCATTTAAATCTTTTGCTTCAAATGGTTTTGTATTTAACCCTATGGATGTTGTAGCCAATATTTCTTGTTCATCAAACACAAAACTCTCTTTTGCTATATTTTTTCTAATTCTTTCACATATATTAAATGCACTTTTTACATTTCCCCTTACATACAAAAATACTAAAAACTCTTCCCCTCCATAACGGATAACAATATCGTTATCTCTTAGAGAATTTTTTATTACAAATGCACTTTTAGCTAAAACATAATCACCAGCTTTATGTCCATAAGTGTCATTTATCACTTTAAATTTATCCAAATCAAACATAGCTATGGCATAGTTATTTAGATTTAGAGATGATTTAATCTCTTCTAAATAATTTCTGTTAAATATTTGAGTAAGCGGGTCTGTAAAAAGTTTTTTTCTACTAAAATAGTAGTAAAAAATGTAAACAGTAACAACTACTATCACTAAAAAAATGAGAATAATCAAAAATTTAAACAATACTTTAAAATAAGCCATAGTTTCAGCTATATCTGTTTTAAACTGTGTGCTAATATCTACACTTGCTATTGCCAAAACTTCATCATTAATGATAATTGGGTACAAATAAGTTAAATATAGGTTTTGTATATCTTCTTGATTTATAACTTGTGGTTTTTTTGTAGTATATACATCTTCATACTCCTGACCTTCAACATCAAATTTTTGGTAAAAATGTGCCTTATCATTTTTTGAAGCATCTAAAATAAATCTAAAACGACCTTTTTTATCTTTTTGGAGTATATAAATATATTTAATTTCATCTGTATTTAAAAGAGATAAAGAGTTTTCACAAGCTTTTCTATCCTCTCTTTTAGCCATAAGTAAAAATAAATCTTCTTTTGAAGATATATCATAATTATTTTTCAAATGGTTTGTAAAATTATCAAAAATTTGTGTGTACTCTTTAATCTTTGCTTTTTCTATTTGATTAAATATCTTTTCTTCGCTAGATAAAACAGCATCATATACATAAACAAAGAAAGTACTCAGTAGCACCAAAAATGCCACTAAGCCCATCTCTTTTTGGATTGGTTGACGATTTACCATAGCTTATCTTCCACATATGATTCAAGTCGTTTAGAAGGGGTTATCCCATTTTTTTCAAGTTTATCTTTTAGTAAAACTACATTTGCTCTACCTTTTTTAAAGAAAAAAGCACCAAAACTTTGTGGAATATCATAAAGTAAATTGTAGTTTAAAACAAATATCTTTTTCTTTTTACAACTATCACTTAACTCTACCCAATGTTGTAAAATAAGAAAATTACTATCCATACATCTGTTTGTTGTTTTATAATGGCTAGACAATTTATCTAGTAAAACTTTATCATCTGAAAAAACTATCTTCTGTTCTTTTGAATAGAGATTATCCAAAACAGTAGCTATAATTTTAGCTTTTATATTGTTTTGGTCTGAAAACAACGATAAAGTTAAAAATATGAGTAAAAATAATATTTTCATTAGAACTCATACTCCCAAGAAACTAAAAATCTTTGTTGTCTAGCTGGTTCATAGATACCTTCTGCATCTGGGTCATCATAAATATAAACTTCACTTGCTTTGTCAAAAATGTTTTCACCTTTTAGTTTCAAAGTGGATTTTTTTGAAACAGGATATGTAATAGCCACTGAATAATCATAACCTGCATCCATACTTTTACCTAATTCGTTAGTATATTCTGCACGATAAACAAGTTCATTATAGATATCTACTTTACCAATTTTGTTAAAAACTTGCAACAATGCACCTCTTGCTGGGCTAAAAGATTTAGCTTTATAAACTCTATAAAAACCAAACATAAATTTATTATGCAAATCTATTTTCTGTTTGTATCTCACATAAAATCTTTTAAAAGAAACTTTTTCTTGTGTATTTACATACTGTTTTTTATTTGAATCAATAACAATAGCATCTTCTAACTTTGCGAAAGCAACTCCAACATCTAAATTGTTTTTTTCACTAAAAGCATAATCAACATCAGCAGACAATATATTTATTTTAGCTGGTTTTAAATCTGCATTTGGTTTAATTTTTATGGGAGATAAACTTTGTTGCCCCATAGTTGGCTGGTTTATTCTATTAAATAGAAAGATTTTACTTATATATGATTTATGGTTTGAAACTAAACCTACTCTATACAAAAAACTACTATCTGCCTCAGATGAATAGTTATCTGTAAGGTAGTTATATCTTAAACCAAGTGTTAAAAGATTGTTCTCATCAAAATTATATAAATCTTCACCATAAATAGAATATATATTTAAAACAGTGGGACCATTAATCATATTTTTTTCTTTGTCATCAGCTTTAAAATAATAAAGCCTACCTGTATTTTGTTTAGCTTTTAAAGCTACAACAAGCTCATTGTTTAAACTATTGTATCTTTTTTCAACTGTTAAACTACTCGATGTTGTCTCACCATGAGTTTTTAACTTCTCAATAGTTGTACCATCTGAAAGCTTAATACCAACACCATCTAAATAATCCAAATACACTTCTTCCAAAGAGATTGAACCTCTTAGTGTTATATCATTTTCTAGTTTTTTATCTACATGTAAATATAGATTTTGCCCCTCTTGCTCATCTTTTAAAGGGGTCATAGAAAAACCAGCAAAAGTATCTTTTGTGCCATAAGTTGCACCAATTTCAACTACATAATCATCTTTTTTATTAAACTGAAAAAACAAATGCCCTATACTATAATCTCTACTAAGTTCATATCCATTTAATTTTTGTTTATCCATTTTTTTATCATTAATATCTAAATTTAAAAGGTAAGAGTATTTTCTATCTATAACCTTTGCATCTAAGATATTGAATTGTTTGGAACCTTCTGAGTCAATAGTAATCTCACCATAAGTACTATTTTCAAACTCTGGTTTTTTTGTATATAATTTAACTAACATACTTCCAGATTCGTTACCAAAAGTTACACTGTTACCTGCTTGATATATCTCAATATAGTCAATAAAATAAAGGTTCATATCACCATACTGAGCCAATGGATTTCCAAATGTTGCATTGTTTAATTCGTGATTATTTATAAAAATTTTAATAGGAGTTACCATACTACTTTTTGCTGTTGCAAAAGACAAACTTGTTCCACCACCTTTTGATGCTTGAAGGTTAAAAATTCTGATAGTATTTAAAACATCGTTAAGTGTATATGCTTGCATCCTATCCAAATCTTCTCTTGTATAAATAGTTATATGTCCAGCTGCTTCTTTTTTAGAATCTTTATGAAGTTGAGTTACTTGGTTAAATTTTGTAAGTAAATTACCTAGTTCATCTGCAAAAACACTCAGATATAACATAAGTAAAAATAAAATCTGTTTCATTCTGTATACTCCTATCTCAGAAGTATTGTATAATACTTTATCTTAAAACTTAGCTAAAAAACAATTTTTATGATAAAATAAAACATCAAATGGGAGCTTTTATGACACATCTACCAAACACATTAAACTCTTTTTGGTTATGGAGAGAGGTTCGTTCAAAACTTGGTGTTTCAAATCCTGCATATAAATATTGGAAAAACACTCCAAATATAAAATTGAACAACAAATACATCTTTGTTCAAAAACATAAACTTCCAGAAAAATATCTACATGTAGAACCTATTTTAACAGACCTTTCTGGTTTTCTTCCCATAAAATATGCATCTGACCAACTACATGTAAACGAACATATTTTCTCTTATGAAAAAATGAAACTTTACAAAGAGTTTGAATACAAATTTGTAGAAGATATAAAATTTGTAAATATAAAAAAATTTTTTAAAGAAAATGGTATCTATGTTTCTAAAAATTCTATTGTACAACTTGGAAAAATAAAAGATTTAGAAATAAGTCCAGATGCCACATTTTATAACCTAAAAAACGATTATGGAGTTGTTGTTTATGAATAATTTTTACATAGAATTTAGAGACCCTCTTTTTTCAATAATCATCTTTTTTCTAATCATTTTCCTCATAAGTTTTTTTTCTTATTGGTGGGGAAGATACAAACAAAAAGAGAGTTCAAAAAATCTAGATAGATTTTTAAAACAGTTCTCTACACTACCAACAGAAGGTGAGTTAAAAGAGCTGATGCAAAACTCAACTATGTCAGAAAAATCGTGGTTACTTTTAGCATCATCTTATACAAAAAATGGAGATTATGAAAAAACTATTGAAATTTATACAGAGATTATAAAAAGTGGCATAGCCTCAAACTACAAAGAGACAATGTTTTTACTTGGTCAAACATATTTTAAAGCTGGTTTTTTACAAAAATCAAAAGATATTTTTTTAAAAATACTGCAACAAAACCCTAGAACAACACAAGCTTTAAACTACCTACTACTTGTGTATGAATATATGAAAGACTATAAATCTGCCCTTGAAGTTTTAGAACCTCTAAAACTTTTAGAGATAGATGTTTCAAAAGAGCAAACTTACCTAGAAATTTTACTTATTTTAGAAGATACAAAGCTAGATGAAAATCAAAAAGCAGATAAACTTTTAGAGATTTACAACAAAAAACATATAATGACACATCTTATTTTTGAATATATTTTCAGTGTAAACCCTCAACTAGGCTGGAACAATTTAGACACATCAAAAAGTGAACTTTTACTAGATGTTCTTTGGCAAGTAAAGAAAAAAGATTTAGATTTTGATATAATATCAAAAAATGGTTACCTACGGGAACTTTATAGTGCCAGAGGTGATTTTGAACTTACAAAAAATAGTGATATTTTTGAGTTTGATATACTCATAAATTTAGATAAAAATGTAAATGCAACTCTAAGTTTTGAGTATGTTTGTGAAAGTTGTAAGCAGGTATCTCCTTTTGTCTTTAACCGTTGTGGATATTGCCACGAAATAGACAGTGCAAGAGTAGAGATTAACTTAACAAAAGATTATTACAGGGATTTTAATGAAGAAAGTAACTCTTTTTTGTGATGGAAGTTCACTAGGAAATCCAGGCCCAGGTGGGTTTGGAACTATTTTGAGATATGGCGACAAAGAAAAAGAGATAGTTGGCTCACACCCACATACAACAAACAACAAAATGGAGCTTTTAGGAGTTATAGAGGGACTAAAAGCTTTAAAAGAGGGTTGCGAAGTTGAGATAATATCGGACTCATCTTATGTTGTAAAAGGTATAAATGAATGGCTAAAAAACTGGGTAAAAAAAGATTTTAAAAATGTTAAAAATCCTAAACTTTGGAGAGAATACTTGGAAGTTTCTGCACCACATAAGATAAAAGCAACTTGGGTTAGAGGACACAATGGACACGAAGAGAATGAAAGATGCGACCAACTCGCAAAAAACGAAGCATTGAAGATAAAAGAGAGGACATAATGCACAAAAATATAGAAAAATTACAAAAAGTTTTGGGTTATGAGTTTAAAGATAAAAATCTCATTATCGAAGCGCTGACACACAAAAGCTACAAACAGCCCTGCGATAATGAAAGATTGGAGTTTCTTGGAGATGCTGTTTTAGACCTTGTTGTTGGTGAGTATCTTTACAAAATGTTTCCAACATCAGATGAGGGAAAACTCTCCAAAATAAGAGCCTCACTTGTAAATGAAACAGGTTTTGACAAACTTGCCCGTTATATAAATTTGGGTGATTACATCTTACTATCAAACGCAGAGGAGAACAACGGGGGAAGGGAGAAGTCCTCTTTGTTATCTAATGCTTTTGAAGCAGTAATGGGTGCTATTTACCTTGAAGCGGGGCTTGACAAGGTAAAAGAGATAGCCATAAGACTCATAGAACAAAACCACAAAAATATCTCTCTTGACTCACTTTTTAGAGATTTTAAAACAACTCTTCAAGAGCTAACACAAGCAAGGTTTGGGATAACTCCTGAGTACAAAGTTATAGCATCTCGTGGACCAGACCACAAAAAAGAGTTTGAAGTAGCTGTTTTTGTTGAGGGCAAAGAGTATGCAAGGGCAATAGGAAAAAGTAAAAAGATAGCCCAACAAGAAGCAGCAAAAAAAGCGATAGATATACTAAAAGGGTAACAAATGTGTATGATGATAACAGACAAATATATAGACCCATTTACAGATTTTGGTTTTAAATGGCTTTTTGGTAACGAAAAACACAAAGATATCCTCATAGATTTTTTAAATGCACTCATAGATGACTTAAAATACCCCATAGTAGATATAGAATACAGAAACTTAGAAAAACTCGGACTAAATATAGTAGATAGAAAAGCAGTTTTTGATATCTACTGCACAGATGCAAATGATGACCACTTCATAGTGGAACTTCAAAGAAGCCGTCAAGAGTTTTTTAAAGACAGAAGTATATACTACACATCTTTTCCTATACAACAACAAGCTCAAAAAGGGACTTGGAATTATAGACTCGATAGAGTTTACTTTGTAGCTATCTTAGAGTTTAACATAGATGATGATGAAAGATATATAAAAAAAGTATCTCTACACGATGAATACACAAAAAAACAGTTTTACGATAAACTAATCTACTACTACATAGAGATGCCAAAATTTAAAAAAACTGAAAAAGAACTCTCAAATAGACTTGATGAATGGCTTTATATATTAAACAACCTTGTTGATTTGACAGATATACCACAAACCATCCACCAAAACAAAGCAGTAAAAGAGTTTTTTGACACAGCAGAGTTTCTAAAACTAAGCCCAGATGAACAGTTTGCATACCAACAAAACCTAAAAGCAAGACTTGATTACATAAATGTTATGAGATATGCGAAAAAAGTAGCAAGAGAGAGTGGGCATAAAGAGGGTCGTCAAGAGGGACTTAAAGAGGGTCGTCAAAAAGGGTTGCAAGAGGGTCGTCAAAAAGGGTTGCAAGAGGGTGAGAGAAAAAAAGCTGTTGAGATAGCAAAAAAA
>CAYNVR010000056.1:0-8508 GCA_964400715.1 uncultured Sulfurimonas sp. | reverse complement strand
GGGTGTGCCATATATGAAGCAAGACCAACACAGTGTAGAACTTTTCCTTTTTGGGATTACTATAAAACAAGGGTAGATGAGTTAAAACTTGAATGTATGGGGGTTGTTTGTAAAGATGATTAGAGTTTTTTTAACAACTTTTGTAGTTTTTATGATGAGTGGTTGTCTCTCTTCACCCAAAGTTCAACCAAACCAAAAAGTTTATGAGCAAGAAGATGCCGATATAACATTGGCACTATATACAGAACATATACATTATTATAAACAAGCTAGTGATGTTTTTTTTAAGCTTTATAAAAAGACATTAAAAAAAGAGTATTTTGAGAGGGCATTGAAAAACAGATACCTAAGTAAAGATTACGATGGTGTTTTAAAAATGTTGGCAGATAAAAAAGATGTTAAAACTACCTTTACAAAAAGGATAGAATATGCAACTTATGTAAAACTGCATAAGCTAGAAAAAGCTAAAAAGTTGGTTTTAGAACTTTTAAAATTAACAGATGCAGAACAAGAGTATGTAAGTTTAGCTGAGATATATCTTGAAGAGAAAAAGTATGATGTAGCACTTCGATACTTTGAAAGTGGTTATCTAAAAAACCACAGTGAGTATGTTTTAGATGAGATGTCAATAGTTTTATATGTAAATTTAAACAGAAAAAAAGATGCCATAGCACAACTTGAAACACACCTTCGTATGTATGGTTGTTCTAAACTTATTTGTTTAAGACTCATTAGTTTTTATAGTAAAGATAATAATGTAGATGGCATACTATCTGTTTATTTGAAACTTTATGAAAAAACAAAAGACAAAGATGTTCAAAAAAGAATTATTCAGATGTTTGTTTATAAAAAAGATTATGTTGGTTTGAAAAAGTTTTTAAAAAAATCTACACTAAATGATAAACATCTTTTTGAGATATATGTTCTTATAAAAGATTTTAAAGAGGCTTCAAAAATTGCTTATAAAATTTATGAAGAGAGTAAAGATGTAAACTATCTTAGTGCTGGTGCTATGTATGAGTATGAAAGTGCAAAAGATAAAAATAATAAAAAGATGTTAAAAAATGTAATCTCAAACTTAAAAAAAGTGCTTAAAGTTAAAGAAGATGGTGTTGTTTTAAACTATCTTGGGTATATTTTGATTGACCATAATATAGATATAAAGCAGGGGATTTTTTATGCAAAAAAAGCTGTTAAAGTAAATCCAAAAAGTATTGATTATTTAGACTCTTTGGGGTGGGGGTATTATAAACTCAGAAAGTGTAAAAAAGCTTTTGATGTTTATGAAAAATTGAAAAGTTTAAAAGGTGTTGTAGCAAAAGAGATTTTACAACATGCAAAAAAAGTTACTACATGTAGAAAAGGAAAAAGATGATTTTAGATGATATTATTAAAAAAACAAAAGAGGATTTGGCAAAAAGGGAGAAAGAGTTTTCACTTGACTGGCTTGGTCGCTCACTCGCTTACAATGCTAGACAACCAAGAGATGTTGTGCCATTTTTACAAGCTACTGAACAAGACCCGTATAGGATTATCTCAGAAGTTAAAAAAGCTTCACCATCAAAAGGTGTCATAAGGGAGGACTTTGACCCACTATCTATTGCTCAGGCTTATGAGAGGGGCGGGGCAAGTGCTATCTCTGTACTTACAGAACCACACTTTTTTCAAGGTGATTTAGAATATTTAGCTGGGATAAGAAGATATGTAGGGATACCACTTCTTAGAAAAGATTTTATAGTTTCTAAGTATCAGATTTTAGAAGCACTTGTTTATGGAGCAGATTTTATCTTGCTTATAGCCGCAGCACTTAGCAAAAAAGAGTTAAAAGAGCTTTTGGCATATACAAGACATCTTGGTATGGAAGCACTTGTTGAAGTTCACGACAAAACAGACCTTGTAAAGGCTATCTATGCTGGAAGTGACATCATAGGTATAAACCATAGAAACTTACAAACATTTGAGATGGATATGGAGCTGTGCTACAAACTTATACCGATGATACCAAACGGTAAAATCATAGTAGCAGAGAGTGGCATCTATGAACATAACCAGCTGGAAGATTTAAGCAAAGCTGGTGTAGATGCTTTCTTGGTAGGTGAGTCTTTAATGAGACAAGAAGATGAAGAGATGGCTCTTAAAAAGTTGAAGTTTGGCCAATAGCCGTTGCCGTTAAAAATATATAATCTTTTCCCGTGATGGTTACTCTGAACTTTTTTTGTTGTAGGTATTTTTTACTAAACATTACATCTTTGTAGAGTAGTCCCATCTCGGAAAATGGGTAGTTTTTTACCCTTGCACCATATATCATTTCTCCGTCTATCCAACGGCAGTTTGGAAACCCAAGTATGATGGCACCATCTTTTTTCAGATGGTTTTGAACTATATCCATAAGTGTTTTGTTAAAGTTTAGGTTTGAGCTTTGGAGAGTTCCTATGGTGATGATGAGGTCAAACTTATTTAAATTTAAATTATTAAGATTTTTTATATCTTCATTATAAAATTTTACATTTTTGTCATCTTGAAACTTTTGTTTTGCTTCATCTATGGCAGAGACGCAATAGTCTATCCCAACTAAATTTAAGTTGTTAAAGTTTTTTGCATACTCTTTTATGAGTTCAAATTCTTCACCGTTATTTACACCTAAGTTTAAGATATGTAATCTTTTTTCTACATGTACATTATCTAATGCTTGTATGAAGTAGTGTAAAAATGAGACCTCATCATTTTTTCTAATAGTTGAAAAAATAGAGTTTTTTCCATATTTTGTTTCAACATCGCAATCTGTATGAAAGCTATCATTATTTAGTTTTTCATACCTTATCTTTACAAAGTTTGTATCTTTTTGTAGTTTGGGAGTTAGCATTTTGCAGTTTAGTATATGTGCTAAGTCTAACCAACTTTTGTAACTTCTGTAAATATATGTCACCCCATTTAATTTTATTTTTGTACCATTGTAAACAGATGTTTTTATATCTGGATTTATAGTTTCAAATTCAAATATATCTTTTACATGTAGGGTAGATATTTTCTCTTTTAGTTGTTTAATTATTTGTGTTGTTGTTTCGTTTGTAAATTTCATAATTACTCTTCTTGCAACTTTTGTTCCATTTATTGTATTTTTATTTTGTTAATGTTAAAATGTATTAATTTAGAGTTTGGAATACACAATGAAAAAGTTATTTAGTTTAGTTTCTTGTTTATTGTTGAGTGGTGGTTTAGTTGCAAATGAGCTATCTCTTGATGAACTTATACAAAATGTTCAAAACAAAACAGACCTTTCAGAAAAAACAAGATTGGAAAATGGTGGTATATCTTTTATCTATACAAGAAAAGATATAGAAAGAATGCAAGCTAGAAATTTAAAAGATATTTTGAAACTAAACTATATTTTTGAGTACGAAGAAAACAGATATGGTGTTCCAGACCCTTTCAATATGGGCTCTACAATCCCATTTGTAAGTTCAAATATGAGAGTTTTTATAGACAACCAAGAGATAGTAGCAGGTACTTATGGTAGTGGTATTGTTATTATTGGAGATATAGATATAGGTTTTGTGGACCATATAGAGATTTATTCTCAAAACCCAACATATGAGTATTCAATAGAACCAACAGTAATTTTGGTAAAGCTTTATACAAAACAAGCTCAAATAGATGAGGGTTCTAGTGTTTCTAGTGAGATAGATAGCTATGGTGGTTTTGTGCTTAGAACTTATGATACACATCAACTTGAAGATTTTTCATATTTTGCTTATGCTTCTGTAAGTAATAGAGTTAGAAAAAAATATAAAAGTCATTCACAAGAGGTAAGCAGAGATATGCAAGATGGTGTATTTTTAACCTCTATCAAAAAAGATGATACAAATGTATTGATTTTAGGTAGATTTCAAGATAGAGATATGTTTATGGCAGATGTGGCAGATGCTTCACCAACAGATAGTTCTATAAAGTCTGATTACTTGCATATTGGGTTAGATGGTAAATTAAGTGAGCATTTTACATATTTGTTATCTTACGATTATCTTACAAATGATTCTTCTGTAAAAGATGATTTGTCTGATATTAAAAGTAAAAATGTTGCTAGCTATTCTCATGTTTTTAGTTCGGAACTAAAACATACTAAAAAATTTCAATTTGATAAACTTGTTGTTGGTTTAAAGTATAGACTAAAAAGCTATTATTTTCCAAAAATTGTTATTAATGGCGATGAAGTAGAATCAACAAGAGATGGTGCTCAATCTGTAACTACTGCTTTTGTTGAAAACCAATATGCCATTAATGAAAACTCTATTTTTACTGCTGGTGTTTCTGCTTCTAGTATTTTTAATAGTGATTCTAAACAAGATGATACTTTGTTAATGTATAGAACGGGTTACACATATACAAATGAAAAAATAGTTTCAAAAACTATATATTCATATTTGGAAAATAGTTTAGATGCATATTTTATAAATAGTTCATCCTATCTTTATGAGCCTAATAAAAAATATGAACTTCAAAAACAACATACATTTTCTCAAAATATAATATATGAAGAAAATAAAGATAAATATGAAATGGTATTTAGTTATGGTAGTGTATTTAACTATCTTATAGCATTAAAATCTACTGATGGTAAGCTTACAAACTATGATGGAAATGTTTTGTTATATGCTTCAACTGTTAGATATACACATAAATATGGAAAGTATAATAAGTTTTTTACAAGTGCAGAGTTTCTAAGAGTGAAAGATTTACCAAAAGAATATATAGATAAAGACTATGATGAGTTTAAATGGATTATAAGAAATATAAATCAATATGACAAATTTGAAATTTTTAATCAAGTTAGTTTAGATTTAAACAATTATGATAATAATTTATATTGCGATTATGATTTTGGGGTAGCGTATAATTACAGTGATGATTTTAAAATATCTTTTAAAGGTGAAAATATTTTTAACTATTCTAGAAAAATGATTTTTAGAAGGGTAGATATAGATACAAATGAAGAGGAACAGCCTCTATTTATATCTCCTATTGACCAAAGATTTTTAATAAATATGGAGTATAAATTTTAATATGCAAAAATTATTAATTATACTCTTGTTGGTCGTAGTGACCTATGCCAGTGATGAGTTGAAAATTTATGAACGGGTTTTACCAGCTATTTTTAAAATGAACAAATTAAAAGTGTTTGTTAGTAAAGATTTAGAAAGTATCTTATCTAAAAGTAAGCACTTTGTGGTTGTAAATGATTGTAATGATGCCGATATATTATTTGGTAGAGGTTTTAGTAAAATAAAAAAAGAGTGTCTTAAAAAGCCTATATTTGCAACAAACTATATAACATTTAAAACTTATATAAATAGTTTTGGTGCTTTTTATTGGAGAAAAGCAAGACCTCAACTTAGGTTTAAACAAGAGATTTTAGATAAGTTTCATCTAAAACTACCTAATTCACTTAGAAAGTATGCAAGATGATTAAAAACATAAAACTTAGTTACATATTTAACTTTTTTGCCATTTTATTGCTTGTAGGGGTATATATTTTAAATATATCTTTTGAAAATACAAAACATATAGTATCTCAAAAAAGTTTACATTCAGAGATAAACTATACAATAGATTTAAGTAATAACATCATTGAACATATAAAAGATGAGGTGGGGAAAGAAAACATTTATGATGTTTTGGAAAAAGATGAATATTTAAAAAAACATCTTGAAAGTTTTTTACAAACATTTAATACAAACAGATATAAATATATCTATGTTGTACAAAAAGCAGGTAATGAGTTTAGGTTTTTACTAGATGCTTCTAAAAATGTTGAAGATAAAGCAGAGTTTGGTGAACTATATACTCCACTTGAAATATCTAAATGGAATGATGTTTATAAAACTAAAAAAATAAGCTATTTTTCACATAAAGATGATGAAACATTATGGATAACTTTTATAAACCCTATTGTTAAAAATGGTCAAGTAGAGGCTCTTTTAATTCTTGATTTTTCAATCAAAGAGTATGCTTTTATTGTTGAGGCTTTAAATAAGTTAAACGGTAATTTTAATTATACTTTGATGTTTTCTATGGCAGTTTTTATGGTGATAGTTATTTTTTCTTATGTAGATTACAAAAGGGAAAGGGAAAGAGAAAAAATAAAAATAGAGTTGCAAAGTAAAAATAAGCAACTACAATACGCTAAAAAATATCTACAAAATAGGGTAAAAGAAGAGGTCTTAAAAAGTAGAGAAAAAGATGCTCAGATGGTTGAACAATCTAGACTTGCTCAGATGGGTGAGATGATAAGTATGATAGCTCATCAGTGGAGACAACCTTTGGCTGCCATAGGTAGTGTAGGAAACAGCCTTATCATAAAATCGCAACTTGGTACACTCAATAGTGATGTAGTTGAAGATTTGGCTTCAAAGGTTGTTGCATACTCAAAACATTTAAGTTCTACCATAGATGATTTTAGAAATTTTTTCAAAGAAAACAAAGAGAAAACAAAAACAAACTATGATGAGATTGTAAATAGTTCTTTGAGTATTGTTGAAGCTGCTTTGAGTAGTAAAGATATTAAGATTATTAAAGAATTAGAGTCTAAAAAAGAGTTTGTATCTTATGCAAATGAACTAAAACAAGTTGTGCTTAACTTGGTTAAAAATGCGGAAGATGTACTTATAGAAAATAGTGTAAAAGAACCATATATAAAAATAAAAACTTACGATACTGAAAATAAACATATTTTAGAAGTTAGTGATAACGGTGGTGGGATACCAGATGAGATTATAGATAAAATATTTAATCCATATTTTTCAACAAAAAAGAAAAAAGATGGAACGGGACTTGGGTTATATATGAGTAAAACTATTGTAGATGAACACTGTGATGGTAGTTTAAGTGTTTCAAACTCTTCTGTTGGTGCTGTCTTTAAAATAGTTTTACATGATTAAAAATATGGTACAATTTTAAAAAAGGGATTTTATGATGATGAAAAAAATTGTGACTGTTTCATTTATTGCTAGTTCTGTATTGTTTGCTAGTGGATATAAAATACCAGAAACATCTGTAAATGCAGTGGCTCTTGGTGCTGCAAATATCGCACATAATAAAAGTGCAGATGCATCTTACTACAATCCTGCAAATATGGCTTTTATGGAAGATACAAACTTTATAGAGGGTGATTTGACATATATCCATCTTTATGAAGTAAACTATAAAGATGATGATACAAACATAGATTCAAAAGATGAAGATTTCTTAATACCAACATTTCATTATGTATCTAAAAATATAGATGGATACAGATTTGGTTTTTCTATGGTAAGCCCTGTTGGTCTTTCTAAAAGATGGGGAGAAGACCCAGCAAAAGCAAGTGCGGAAGAGTTTACACTCAAAACTCTTGAATTTAATCCAACTATTGCCAAAAAGTTTACAAACAATTTTTCTATGGCAGTTGGTTTAAGAGGTATATATTCTGAGGGTATTGTTAAAAATGCTCATTATCAAATGGAGGGTGATGGGTTTGACTTTGGTTACAATATAGCTGTTTCATATAAACCAAGTTCAGATTTGGAGTTGAGTGCAACTTACCGTAGTAAGGTTGATTTACACATAGAGGGTACTGCAAAAGACAAAGGTGGAGTAAAGGTTTCTGTCCCTGTTCCAGGAGTTTTAAGTTTAGCAACTGCATATACATTGCCATCAAAAACAACGGTAGAGTTTGTGTACGAAAGAACTTTTTGGTCAACTTATGATACTTTGGATTTTGATTTTGCAGATGAAACAAGTGAAGATGACTATGGCTCACCAATTGCAAAAGATTGGGAAGACTCAGATACATACAGACTAGGCATAACTAAAATTTTGGATGAGAAAAGAATATTAATGGGTGGTGTTGTTTATGATTATTCTCCTATCCCAAAAAAGAGATTGGGTTATGAACTTCCAGATACAAACACATTGGCTTTTAGTATTGGTGGAAGATATAAGTTAGATACAAAAACAGAGGTTGGCTTAGCTACTCTTTACTCTTTTCATAGCGATAGAAAAAACAATAATGGAGAGTTTAGTGAGGGTAATGTGTTAATGATATCTGCTGGTGTTACATATAAATTTTAAGGATATATTTGAAAAAAATTGTTGAGTTTTTAGGTTTAGAAGATGTTACAAAATCTGAGGTTTTTCCACATTTAAAGTGTGCAAAAACAGAAGCAGAGATACTTCACTATCTATCTAAAAAATATATGCAAGGGCAAGATGATGCTCTTGTTATAGATATTTTACAAGATTTGTTCGGTAGTGAAGAGTACAAGTATATTTTTCATCTAAAAGAGATAAAAAATCTTTTAGAACTTGGTTGGTTACATCAACAAAGTTTTACCCCCATAAAAATTTCAGAGGTAACTCCTCTTGAACTTTTAAATACATCTGTTGGTCTTACACCTGCATTTTTAAAACTACTTCAAGAGGGGACATTAGAGCTTGATTTACCAGAAATAAAACCATATGCTGACCATCTTGAAT
>CAYNVR010000055.1:0-8615 GCA_964400715.1 uncultured Sulfurimonas sp. | reverse complement strand
CTCCTCAAAGGTGGCTATGCTAAGTAGATGTAAAATGAGCATAATATATATCGCTATAAGTCCCAATGCTCCAAAAAACCAGTTCGCTCAACCACAAAAGCAAATATAAAATCACTAGTTGCTATGGGAAGGAATTTCATCTGTGTTTGTGTTGCTTCATCTTTGCTTTTACCAGTCCAGCCCCCACTTCCTATGGCTATGATTGATTGTTGAACATGGTATGATGGTTTTTCACTCAAAAAATCTGTTATACGAGTTCTTTGGTAGTCTTTGAGTAAAAATTTGTATGCTATGGGTGAAAAAAGTAGTATAGCTGTTAAAATTGTTGCCCAAATTTTCCAGTAAACCCCAACAAAAAATAAAACTCCATAACCTATAAGCAGTAAAACAAGAGCAGTTCCAAGGTCTGGTTCTTTTGCTATGAGTATGAAAGGAAGGAGTATAAAGGCACTTAATTTTAAAAAATCTTTTAATCTATAACCATCTATGGGGGGAGGATTTTTTGCTATGAGATATGCCAACATAAGTATGAGTGCAGGTTTAACAAACTCAGATGGTTGGATGGTTGCATGTACAAATGGTATCTCTATCCACCTTTTTGCACCAAGCCTTGAATGACCAAAAAATTCAACTGCTAAAAGTAGTATGATGTTTATCCAGTAAATAATAGGGATAAACCAACTCATCTGTCTTATGGGTAATATAAAGACAACAAAGCTAACAAGTGAAGCTACAACAACATAGGCACTTTGTTTCTCTCCCAGTGCAGGAACTGCTTCTGAGATGAGCCAATGGGAAGTTACAACAAGTGGAACTATCAATAAAATAGAAAAAAAGTCAAATTGTGCTAAAATACTTTTATCGAACTTCCTCAAAGTTTACAACTCCATAGTAATATTTTGGTATTATAATAAAAAAAGGGAATTAATGAAAGAAACAAAGAGTTATATTTGCCAAGAACCACAAAGATTGGATGTTTTTTTGTCATCTCAAATAGGGCAAACTCGTTCACAAATAGCTAACCTTATAAAACAAGAGTGTGTTTTTGTAGATAATAAGCTAGTTTCTAGACCAGGAGTTAAACTAAAAGTTTCTCAAAATATAGAAGTAAATTTTCCAGAATTAAAACAAGCCGAAGCAAAAGAGGTTGATTTTGATGTTGAGATTTTGTATGAAGATGATGATGTTTTGGTTATAAACAAACCAAGTGGAGTTACAGTCCACCCTGCACCAAGTGTAAAAGAGGCTACTTTGGTTGATTGGCTTAAACACAAAGGTATAAGACTCTCAACCATAAGTGGAGAGGAGCGACACGGGATAGTTCATAGACTTGACAAAGGTACAAGTGGGGCTATGGTTGTTGCTAAAAACAACGAAGCTCATGAGTTTTTATCAAAACAGCTACAAGATAAAAGTATGGGAAGATACTATTTAGCAGTTATAACTCCACCACTAAAAGATGATTTGACAACCATTGAGAGTAACATAGGAAGAAGTAGTGCAAACCGTTTAAAAATGGCTTGTGGTTTAGAACATGGAAAATATGCAAAAACAGTTTTTAAAAGTTTAGCTCTCTCAAACGATGAGAAAAACCAGCTAATTGCTTGTAAACTTTTTACAGGTAGAACACATCAAATAAGGGTTCATCTTGAACATATTAGCCGACATATAGTTGGTGACCACATATATGCTCTTAACTCAAAAGCGGAGAAATCGGAACGAATTTTGCTCCATGCATACATAATCTACTTTATTCACCCAAAAACTGGTGAAAAAGTAACTTTTATGGCAAATTTTGATAAAATGATGAAAAACTACATAGATAAAAAATTTAACACGGAGGTAGTAGATGAAGTTATCGAGTATAGCACTGTTGTTCACAGCTTCGATAGTTGTATTTAGTGGGTGTAATGGTGTTTCGCCAACAGTTTCAGATGAGGTTAAAATAGATGAGACTTTACCTGTTGTTGAGTTAACAAAAAATGGAACTATTGCAGATATGAATGTTATAGCATTTGAGTGGAAATCTATAACAGACCCCCGTGTTAAAGGTATTTATGTATATAAAACAGATGTTATAAACTCAGATACAAAAAGAGAGCTTTTTGAAGATATACAAAACCGTTTTACTACTCACTTTTTAGACAAAGAGGTTGAGCCAAGCCACAGTTATAGTTATAGTTTTAAAACATACTCTGAAAATGCACAATCGTACGAAAGTAAGCCAGTTTTGGTAAATACATTGCCAGTCTTAGACTCTGTTTCGTGGATATATGCCATAACAGGTATGCCAAGAAGTGCTAAAATTTTGTGGAGACCACACCCGAACAAAAAAGTTAAATCTTATATAATTGAGAGAAAAACACTAGAAGAGGGTGAGTGGGAAGAGTTAGCTACTGTTGAAGGTAGATTAAATGTTGAGTATATAGATACAGATTTAAAAGATAACTATGTTTATAAGTATCGTATTAAAGTTATAACATTTGATGACATTGTTTCAAACCCTAGTTCAGTTGTAAAAGTTGTAACTAAGCCACTTCCAAAAGAGGTTCAAAATATAAGAGCTACAAGAAATCTACCTAAAAAAATAAAAGTTACATGGTCAAAATCAAAAGATAAAGATTTTGAAAGATACTATGTGTACCGTTCTGAGAGTTCAGATGGTGGTTATGAACTTGTAGCAAAACTTTACAACAATGTTTTTGTGGACAAAATAAAAGAAGATGGGAAAGAGTACTTTTATAGAGTAAGTGTTATGGATAAAGATGGATTGGAGAGTGTACATGACAAACACTCTGTTCAAGGTGTTTCACTTGTAAAACCTAAGCCACCAGCAGTTGTTGAGGCTAAAATATACAATGGTACAATTTTACTTAATTGGAGTAAAGTTGATGCAAGAACAAGAAGTTATATTGTAGTTAGAAGATACAAACAAGGTTGGTTTGATGAGGTTGAAGATAAGTTTAAAAATATTAGAAAAACAAGTTTTGTAGATAGAACATTTGTAATGGATGCTGATTATTATTATACTATTTATGCTGTTGATGAAAATGGTATAGTTTCAGAACCTAGTGTAGAAGTTTATCTAAGAACACCAGAAGCTGAGAAACTAGGTGGTAAAAGTGTTTCTAGACCTTACCAAAGAACAAGTAACGGTGCAGATACAAGTGTAGAGGTTGTAGCACCTGTAAATAGTTTAGATATAAATGAGTTATAATGCCACATTTACACATAAAAGAGTTTAAGCATATAGAGTTACCAGCTCAAAAAGATGGAGTTAGTTTTGGTTTTGTTGCCAAAAATGTAAACCATACAGATGAAACACTTATTTCTGTAAAAGTTGAAGATGATGATTTTTTCTTGCTTGTAAAAGAGGAGAAAAACAAAACTCTTTTAAAAACAGACAAACTTACAAGACCAGCTTCAATTTACAATGTACATAAAGCACTTTTAACTTATGCGAAACTCGCAGATTTGGAAGTTTTATCTTCAAATGTGGTTGAGGGTGATAAAAATGTACATCTAAAAGAGGTTAGTGCTTTAAAAACCATAAACTTTTTTGCGGACAGCTTTCCAACAGATAAAGAGGTTCGCATAGAGGTTGGGTTTGGTTCTGGAAGGCACATACTGCACCAAGCTCAAAACAATCCAGACATTTTGTTTATAGGTTTGGAGATACACAGACCATCTATTGAACAGGTTTTAAAGCAGATAAACATTAAAAAGTTAGATAATATACTTTTGCTAGATTATGATGCCAGACTTTTTATGGAGCTTGTTCCATCTAACATAGTTGGTAAAATATATGTTCATTTTCCAGTTCCGTGGGACAAAAAACCACACAGAAGAGTTATATCTACAACTTTTATAGAGGAAGCTAGAAGAGTTTTAAAAGTTGGTGGAACACTTGAACTAAGAACAGACAGCGAGAACTACTATGCTTACTCTTATGAAACTTTTATAGCATTTCATAAAACTGTTCTTCATATAAACAAAAACAAAGATATTGAAGTTACTTCAAAGTATGAAGACAGATGGAAAAAGATGGAAAAAAACATCTACGATTTAACTATGATAAACGAAGAGGAATCTGCTCCACTTGTGATAGAGGGTGATTTTTGTTTTGATGATGTAAAAGTTGGTGTAGATGTTGAGAAGCTTCACGGTATAACAAAAAGGTTTGATGGTGGTTTTTTACATTTTGAGAGAGTTTACAAAACTCAAAATGGTTATATGGTTCGCCTTTCTATGGGTAGTTTTGACAGACCAGAACACCTTTATGTTATAGTTGAAGATAGTATCTCATACTTTCCAACACAACCTTTGAAGTCTAAAACAAATCTTGTGGCACATAAAGTTCTTTGTGAGGTTTTAAATGGTTAAGGTCATAAATGCTGAAAATATAACTTTGTCATATTCAAATAATGAAACTATTATAAATAGAGCAAGTTTTTCAGTTGATTCTAGTGACTTTATTTTTGTAACTGGTGCTAGTGGTAGTGGAAAATCTACACTTTTAAAAGCACTCTATGGAGCATTAAAACCAAAAGAGGGTAGTTTGATAGTTGGTGGTGTTGAACTTTTTGGTGTTTCAAGGTCTAAGTTAAACTTTTTAAGAAGACACATAGGTATAGTTTTTCAAGATTATAAACTTGTAAAAGAGTGGACTATTGAAAAAAATATAATGTTGCCTTTGCTCATAAATGGTTATGATAAAAGTGTAATAGACAACCAAGTAGAATCTCTTTTAAAACATGTTAGACTTCAACATCAAGTTGGAAAATACCCACTTGAACTAAGTGGTGGTGAGCAACAAAGGGTTGCTATGGCAAGAGCTTTGGCTCATAACCCAATCATAATTTTAGCAGATGAACCAACTGGTAACCTAGATGAGTACTCTTCACAACTTATCTGGAATTTGCTTGAAAGTGCAAATGAACAGTTAAATATGACCATAGTTGTTATGACTCACCACATACCAGAGTATATGAAAGTAAATTATAGACATTTTCACATAGATAAAGGAAATATACATGAGGTCACTTAAAAACCATTTTTCCTTAATAATAGCACTTCTTAGTATCCTTTTTTCTATTCAGACATTTGTTGTTATTCAAAGGGCTTTGGAAGCTTATGAACAAAATCTTCTAAAAAATTATTCAGTTGTTGTTGTTAGTAAAAATGATATAGATAAAAATGAAATTATGCTTATGGATAGTAGTATTGTAGATGTTGAAAAACTTAGTCCAGATAGTGTTATAAAAAGGTTAAACACAGGTATAAACTCTAAAAATATGGAGCTGTTAAAGCTTACATTACCTAGATTTTACCAGCTAAAACTTTCACATTATCCATCGCCAGAAGAACTTAATAAACTTACAGAGAACCTTTTGTTTAACGATGCCATAATGAAGGTTGAGAGTTTTTCAAAAAGTCATAACACAATATACAAGCTACTTTTTTTATTTAAAAATGTAATTTTAGTTTTTGCTTTGGTTGTTGTGATTGTTACTATTCTTTTAATTTTTAAAGAGTTAAGAATATGGCAGTTTAAACATAGTGAGAGGATGAATGTTATGGGGCTTTTTGGAGCTCCTATTTGGCTTAGTTCTGCGGTGTTGTTTAGGTTGGCAATAGTAGATGCCCTTATATCTAGTTTATTTGCATTTTTAATATTTAGTTATTTGTCATCACAAAAGTTTATTACAGATGAGTTTTTAAACATAGGTATAGATGTAGTTGTATTTGATAAAATAGAAGATACTCTATTTTTACTAGGTATCTCTATTATTGTTTCAATTATTTTAGCTGTTATGATTGTTTTGGGACATAAAGAAGAGGCATGAGATATTTTATAGTTTCAGTTTTTTTAGCTCTTTGTCTATTTGGTGAAAACATAGATAAAAACATAGATAGTTTAAATAATAAACTTTCTAGTTTTAGTAAAAGTTATTACAGCATAAATAAAAAGATGGCTACAACTGCAAAAGCTATTTTAAGACAAAAACAGCAGATTTTAAAGCAAGAAAAGTATCTAAAACAGTTAAAAAGAATTTTAAAAAACAAAGAAACTATATATAAAGAAAATATCTCAAAATTGAAGATTTTAAAAAAAGAACAAGATAAACTTCAAAATTTTCAACAAGGTTTAGAGGAAAAACTTACATTTGTTATAGCAAAAAGTGTTTCTTTATCTTTGTTGTTGAGTGAGTATGGGAGTTTTGATTCAGATGCTGTGATTGAGTTTGAGGTTTTAAAAGCTATGCTTGAAAAGTCTAAAATGAAGGTTTTAAGTTTAAATAAAGATTACCTTAAAAATATGAAAAAAATATCATATTTGGATATTATGGTTAAAAAGCTTCAACAAGAGATAAAAAATATAGATGCAAAAAGGCAAGATTTAATTGCTCAAAAAGAGAAAAATAAAAAAGCACTTAAAAAGCTTGAACTTTCAAAAGCTTCTTACAAAAAAGAGGTTAAGAAGATTTTGAAAAAGCAAGATGAGTTGAAAAAAACTTTGGCTAAACTAAATATTATTAAAATAGATAGGATAAAAAAAGCAAGGCAAGACCAACAAAGAAGAGAAGCTCTTAGTAGAAAAAAACTTATACTTGATAAAGATTTACCAGAAGTTAAACAGTATGGTAGTAGTTATCAACAAGTGAAGACAAAAAGGTATAGAGGACCAAAAACTATTGCCCCACTTAGAAACTATACTATTACAAAAAAGTATGGAACATATATAGACCCTATTTACGGTATTAAAATTTTTAATGAATCAATATCATTAAAACCAAAAAAAGTAAATGCAAAAGTAAAAACAGTTTTTAATGGTAAAGTGGTTTTTGCAGATAAAACATCTGTTTTAGACAATATAGTAATTATAGAACATAAAAATGGTTTACATACTATTTATGCAAATCTTTCTCAAATTGCACCAAATATAAGAAAAGGTAGAAAAGTTAGAAAGGGTGCTGTTGTTGGTAGAGTATATGATGAACTGGTTTTTGAAGTAACACAAAAGTCGTATCATATAAATCCTATAAGACTTTTTAAATAAAAAAATGTTATTATATGTTCTATAAATAAGAGGTTATAGATGAGCGCAAAAAGACATTTAAATAATAGAAATTTAAAAAAATACAGAAAAAAAAGGGTGTCTAACACTTTAAGTAACGATACAAATTCGTTTGGTTCTCAAAAACTTGATTTTTCAAAGATGATTTTTTTTCCAGAAGATTATGTGGGACTTTTTGTAACATTTTATATAATAGTTATACCATACATAGTTGGAGCTACATTTTTGTTTGTTACTATCGCTGGAACAAGTTTGGATAACTTTATGCTTTTAGATATGACAAAGTTTTTTATAGTTTGGGCAATAGGCTATGAGATAGTTGCTGGTATTTTGTTGTTTAGTATTTTTGTCTCTTTTTTGAAATTCAATAAACAAAATAGTAAACAATTTTAGCTATAATTTCAAAAACTAAAACAAGAGAAAAGATATGAACTTTATACAAACAAGAGGGATAGACCCAAACAAACCACAAAGTGTAACTTTTTCACAAGCTATTTTAAGCCCCATAGCTTCTTTTGGTGGGCTTTATGTTCCACAAGAACTTCCAAACTTAGGTCAAGAGTTTTTAGAAAAGCACCTAAACTCATCTTATAAAGAGTTAGCAAGTGATATGTTAGATGCTTTTGGCATAGATATAGACAAAAATGTTATAGATGAAGCACTATCTTTGTATGATAAATTTGATGACCCTTCAAACCCAGTACCTGTTGTAAAGGTAAAAGAAAACCTTTATGTTACAGAGCTTTACCATGGGCCAACTCGTGCTTTTAAAGATATGGCACTTCAACCTTTTGGTGTTGTTTTATCATCTATTGCACAAAAGAACAATGAAAACTATCTTATCTTAGCAGCTACAAGTGGAGACACTGGTCCAGCAGCACTTGAAACTTTTAAAAACCGTGCAAATGTAAAAGTTGCATGTATGTATCCAGATGGTGGAACAAGTGATGTTCAAAGATTACAGATGGTAACAGAAGATGCACAAAACTTAAAAGTTATAGGTATAAATGGTGTTTTTGATGATGCCCAAAATGCACTAAAAAGACTTTTAGACAGTGACACTTTCAAAGAAGCTTTAAAAGAGAAAAACACTTCACTATCTGCGGCAAACTCTGTGAACTTTGGTCGTATCATATTTCAGATAATCTACCACATACACTCATACTTAGAACTTGTTCGTCAAGAAGCTATAAAAATGGGTGAAAAAGTTTACCTAAATGTTCCAAGTGGTAACTTTGGAAATGCTCTTGGTGGTTACTATGCTTGGAAGATGGGACTTTTTGTTGAGAAAATCATCATCTCATCAAATGAAAATAACATACTTACTCGTCTTATAAAAACAGGAAAATATGACTTAAATGAGTGTGATGTGGTAAATACAACTTCACCAGCTATGGATATACTAAAATCTTCAAATGTAGAGAGAGTTTTGTATGACCTTTTTGGTGATGTAAGAACAAGAGAGCTTATGGAAGATTTGGAGTCTAACAAGTGTTATGAACTAACATCTGACGAACTTGCAAAACTTCAAGAGTGT
>CAYNVR010000054.1:1713-8772 GCA_964400715.1 uncultured Sulfurimonas sp. | reverse complement strand
TATGATAGATGGTGTTGGTAAACAAGAAGATAAAATCATCACTATTTTAAAAGTAAATAAGTTGTTAGAAAGAGATTTTTAATAACATTTTATGGGTGATTTATCGTTAGAAGTTCTTCAATTAAACAGTCAGCTAATTCTGAAATTCAGTGGTGAGCTGACTGTATATACCGTTTCAAAATACCAAAAAAGTTTAGAAATATTAACTCTTGACAAGATAAACAAAATAGAGTTCAACCTTGAAAATATCTCTTTTTTAGATAGTGCAGGTGCTTTGTTTTTAAATATGTTTGAGCAAGATTTTCGTAAAAAAAATATAGATATATTTTTTACATGTAGAGATGAAAATGTTTTAAAAACTTTTGAACTTGTCAAAAAACATAGAAAAAATATAGTTCTACATGTAGATGCAAAACCCTCTATTATAGAAATAATAGGTAAGATATTTTATGAGTATTTTTTAGGATTATTTTCATTTTTATCTTTTTTAGGAGAGATGTTTGTATCTAAACTACGGTATGTGACATCTATAAAAACTATAAGATACAGAGAGATTGCCTATGAGATAAATGACAGTGCTATTAAAGCTTTGGGAATAGTCATAGTTACAAGTTTTCTCATAGGTCTTGTTGTTGCTTACCAATCTGCTTACCAGTTAAAACTTTATGGTGCAAACATATTTTTGGTAGATATGTTGGGGCTTTCTATTTTTAGAGAACTCGCTCCCCTCATAACAGCGATAGTGGTTGCGGGTAGGAGTGGTTCATCATATACAGCACAAATAGGTGCTATGAAAATAACAGAAGAGTTAGATGCTATGAGGACAATGGGGTTTGAACCATACCGTTTTTTGGTTTTACCACGAATTATAGCTTTAATGATATCTATGCCAATTTTGATTTTTGTTGCAGATATGATGGGTATTTTGGGAGGTATGATAGTTGCAAATATAGATTTGGGTATTAGTATCTCTTTATTTTTAGATAGATTTAATGAAGTGATAGCTATTAAACATTTTTTTGTTGGTCTTTTTAAAGGTCCATTTTTTGCATTTTTAATAGCTTCTATTGGTATATATAGAGGGTTGATGGTGAAAAATGATACACAAAGTATAGGGTACAATACGACAAAAAGTGTTGTTGAAGCTATTTTTGCTGTAATAGTTTGTGATGCAGTATTTTCAATAATATTTACAAACTTAGGGATATAGTTTGATAATAAAAGTAGAAAATTTAAAAACAGTTTTTGGCAATAAAGTTGTACACGATGGTCTAAATTTAACCATAAATGAGGGTGAGATTTATGGACTTTTAGGTCCTAGTGGTTGTGGAAAAACTACACTTTTAAAAGAGATGATAATGTTACAAAATTTTCAAGGTGGTGAGATTGAGATACTTGGAAATAGGTTGAGAAATATATCTGCAAAACAAGCACAAATTTTAAGGCAAAACTGGGGTGTTTTGTTTCAAGCTGGTGCATTGTTTTCATCTTTGAGTTTGGCTGAAAATATAGCTTTACCATTAAAAGAGTACACAAATTTGTCTGCTAAAATGATAGATGAGATTATATCTTTTAAGATAGATTTAGTTGGTTTGAAACAATCAGATGCTAGATTGTATCCATCTGAAATAAGTGGAGGTATGAAGAAAAAAGCAGCTTTGGCAAGGGCTTTGGCTCTTGACCCAAAACTACTTTTTTTAGATGAACCTACAAGTGGGCTTGACCCACTTTCTGCTAGGGAGTTTGACCAACTTATATTAAAACTTCGTTCGCTTTTGGGGCTTAGTATAGTGATGGTTTCTCACGATTTAAGGTCAATATATGATACACTAGATAGATTGGCCATTATAGATAATAAAAAAATTGCTTATGAGGGTAATGTTTTGGGTGCACAAAATATAGATAATAATTTTGTAAAAAATTTTTTTAGTTTGAAAGAGTTTTAGATGAACAATAAAGTAAACTACACTTTTGTAGGTTTTTTAGTTATTTTTGGGTTTGTTTTAATGTTTGGTTTTGGATATTGGCTTTTAAAACCATCAGATGAAGAACAGACTACAAACTATTTGGTATATTTTAATGAGTCTGTTTTGGGGTTAAATATTGATGCACCTGTAAAGTACAGAGGTATTAGTGTTGGAAAAGTAAAAAGGCTTAGAATAAACCCTAAAAACTCAGAAGAGGTGGAGGTTCTTATATCTATTTTGAAAACAACACCTATAAAAGAAGATACTGTTGCAAAATTGACAGCTCAGGGGATTACGGGTCTTAGTTATATTAACCTTAGTTTGGGGCAAAATAATGCTCCCCCACTTAAAGTGAAAGATGGTTATAAATACCCTGTCATAAAAACAGTACCATCATTTTTTGAAAATTTTGAGAAATCAATAGGTAGTGTTTCTACAAAATTTTCTAAAACACTTACAAAAACAAACCAACTCTTAGATGATGAAAATCAAAAACATATATCTGAGATTTTAAAACATAGTGCAAGTATAGTTAAAAAAACAGATGAGGCATTAGATGAAAAAACAGTTCAACATTTTAAGAACAGTGTTGAAAATTTAGATAAAATTACAGTAAAAATAGACAATATGCTACTTCAAATAGATAATTTTTTGGATAAAAGTGTAGCTTGGGAAGATAAGATTTCTGGTTCTTTTAACTCTATTATGAATAGTTATTTGGGCATAAGAAGCTCTATGGATGAGATAAAAAGGGCAGTTGCTAGTGGTGAATTTAATTTTAAAGATATAACAAAAGATGTTATGCCAACTATAAATAGTACACTTTTACAGATGGAAGATTTGTTGATTAAAGTATCAACATTTTTGGAGAAGTATGAGAGAAGTCCACAAAGTATGATATTTAAAGAGGAAAAGGTTATAAAAGCACCAGGGGAGATGTAGATGAAGTTTTTAGGATTGTTTTTGATTTTGATTTTAGGTGGTTGTAGTGTTAAAGTTCCATCTGTGACAAACTATAAAATAAAAGCAGATATAAAAGATAGAGATATTGTTGCAAATGGTTGTAAAAACTATTCCATAAAAATTTCAAAACCATTTTCTCCCAATTATTTGGGTTTAAAAGATATGTTTTATGTTGTAGATGGTAAAAAGCAGTTGAGCTATAATCAATCTATGTGGGCACTCTCTCCAAAAGAGATGGTTTTAGGAGAGTTTGAAAAAATGTTAAAAAATTCAGATTTATATGGTGCTGTTGTTGATTATAAATCAAGAGCAAATTCAGATTTTGTTGTTGAAATTAGCATTGATGAATTTATGCAGTATTATAGTAAAAAACTAGACAAATCTTATGTATCTGTTTCTATTGGTATTAGTTTGTTAGATAACTCTACATCTAAAATAATATCTTCTAAAAGTTTTAAATACAAGGTAGATACAAGTGTGTTGAGTGCAGATGGTGGGGTAGATGCACTTGGTATGGCACTGGGTAAAGTTTTAGATGAGATAGAACAAGATTTTGTAAAGAGATGTAAATGATAACACAACAAGAGTACAAAAGCAGAAGAGATAAGGTTTTAGAACTTTTACCAGATGGTATTCATACCATTGTAAGTGCAGAGTATAAAACTCGTTCAAACGATACAGAGTATCCATATAGGCAAAATAGTAACTTTTACTATTTGACAGGTTTTACAGAAGATAAATCTGCTTTGATGTTTATAAAATCTGAAAAAGAGCAAAAAGTTTTTTTATTTGTAGCTAAAAAAGATAAAACAGATGAGCTTTGGAATGGTAAAAGAGTTGGTGTAAAAAAGGCAAAAAAACTTTTTTTAGTAGATGAAGTTTTTGAGTTTGAAAGTTCAAACTTAAACTGTTCTAGTAGTAAAAGTGTATTAGAGATAGTAAGAGAGTTAAGAGCCATTAAGTCACCAGCAGAGATAAGGCTCATAAAAAAAGCTATAAAAATTACAAAAAAAGCACACCATAGAGCTATAAAAAAGGTACAAACTTTAAAATATGAGTATCAATTACAAGCAGAGTTTGAGTATATATTTAAAAAAAATGGTGCATACAGTGATGCATATACTTCTATAATTGCATGTGGAGATAGTGCAAATACACTTCATTATATATCAAATAATAAAAGATTAAAAAGTGGTGAGTTGGTGTTGATAGATGCAGGGTGTGAGTACAATTACTATGCAAGTGACATCACAAGAACAATTCCCGTAGATGGCACTTTTACAAAACCTCAAAAAGAGTTGTATGATTTGGTTTTAAAAACACAAGAGGTTATTATATCTCTTATAAAACCAAATGTTTTAAGGAGTGAGTTACAAAAAACAACTCAGGAACTTTTAACAAAAGGTTTGGTTGAATTGGGTATTTTAAAAGGCAGTGTAAAAAAGTTGTTAAAAAAAGAGTGCTACAAAGAGTTTTACCCTCATGGTATAGGGCATTTTATGGGGCTTGATGTTCACGATGATGTACCTTATAAAGATAAAAAAGGGGATGAAATACCTCTTAAAGAGGGGATGGTCTTAACAGTTGAACCTGGTATATATTGTAGTAAAAACAATAAAAATATACCTAAACAGTACAGAGGTATAGGGATTCGCATAGAAGATAACATCTTAGTTACAAAAGATGGTTGTGAAAACCTTTCAAAAGATATACTAAAATAAAAGGATAAATATGCAGATTTTTGGAAAATTTTTAACTAATTTTGATATGGATTATTTGGTAGAACATTATATATATGTACCAAATGAAGATGAAGAGATAACTCCAAAAGAGTTGGAAGCTTTACTTAAAAAGAAAAGAAAACATGTAGCAGGGACTATTTTTTTATATAATCCTGCAATGGCACCAGTTGGTTTTAAAAATGATAAATATCTAAAAGAACAAGGGTTTGAAGCTTATGGAGAGTATGTTGAACTAGTTCCAGAAGCTATGAGCTTTGTACTTATGGCAGCGGTAAAACAAAACTACAAAGGTAAACTTATAGAGATAAAATATCTTTTCAACCTAAATAAACCAAATATAGAACCAACAATGATTTTAGAAGAGTTTGACAGTGATTTAGATAAAATCAATTCAATGCAACTAACAAGATATGACAAAGAGTTAAACTACCAAGATGTACCAAATATAAGACTCAGCGGTAAATTTGTATTTTTTGCTATGGGGCATAAGTATGACAGACATCATAAAAATATCATTTCGTATGCTCAAAGTATCCCACAACAAGCAAAAAAAGTTGGTAAAGAGATAGCATTTATGTATGATAACAACTACGATGCACAAGAGAGTGAAGAGTTGGCTTACTTTTTATCTCCATTAGCAACAGGTAAAGTAAAAGATAAAAGAGCAAATGGCATAAAAGAAGCATTTTCAACTGTTCCACCACATATAGTAAAAATTAATTAACCATTTGATATAATGAATAATCATTCAATTATAGAGGTAAAATGTCTAAAATTACTTTACTTGTTACATCATTTAATGGTTTATCACAAGGTGTTTATACATATTTAAAACATAAAAATCATATTGTTGATGTTGTTTATATAAACTCAGTGTCAAGAGATGATGAGATAGATAGTTTTTCACCAGATATTATTTTATCTCCTTTTTTAAAACATTATATACCTAAGTATATTTATGAAAAATACCCTACATTTGTTTTTCACCCTGGGGTGATTGGTGATAGAGGAGCTTATGCCATAGAGTGGGCATTGTGGAGTTGTAAAGATGTCTGGGGTGGTGTTTGGCTAAGAGCAGATGTGGAGTTTGATGGTGGAGATATCTATGCGAGTGGAGAGTTTAAACTAAGAGATACAACAAAGTCTAGTGTTTATAGACAAGAGATGAAAAATCTGTGTATATCTCTTTTACCAACACTTTTTGAAAATATAAAAATAGATAAAAAAATCCCACAGATAAAAAATCCCATACACGATAGATTTAAAGTAAAAATAGATTGGCAAAAAGATAGTACAAAAACTATCTTAAAAAAGATAAATACATTAGACTCTTACCCTGGTGTTTTAGATGAACTGTTAGGTGTTGAGTGCTACATGTATGGTGGCTGGATAGAGGAGAAACTAAGAGGCTCAAAACCAAAAGAGATTTTGGCAAAAAGAGATGGAGCAGTTTGTTTAAGCACTGTTGATGGAGCTATCTGGGTGACTCACTTAAAAGAGGTTGGTAGGTTTAAACTACCTGCTACATATGTTTTAAAAGATAGACTAAAAGGTGTAAAAGAAGATAGACTTCCGTTGATTTTCGATAAATCATACAAAACTTTTTATGAGATAAGTTGTGATGTTAAAGATGATGTCGCATATCTTTATTTTGATTTTCATAATGGAGCTTTTAGTAGCGACAAATGTATGAAACTAAAATACGCATTTGAATATATAAAAACTCAGGCAAAAGTTGTGGTTTTGATGGGTGGTGAAGATTTTTTTAGTAATGGCATCCATCTAAATATACTTGAAGATAGTAAAAAAAATGGTGAAGATGGGTGGAGTAACATAAATGCTATGAACGATTTGGTTCGTAGTGTTTTGTTTGCAGATGATGTTATAACAGTGGCAAGTCTTACAAAAAACTGTGGTGCTGGTGGAGTTTTTTTGGCTCTTGCATGTGACTTTGTTGTTGGAGAGGGTAATGTTGTTTTAAACCCACACTACAAGAGTTTGGGGCTTAGTGGTAGTGAGTATCATACATATATACTTGAAAAAAGGTGTTCAAAAGAGTTGTCGCAAAGGCTTTTAGATGAGTGTTTGCCCATAAGTTTTACACAAGCAAAAGAGTATGGTTTGGTAGATGAAGTTTTTTGTAGTGATGATTATATGCAGAGTTTAGAGTTTTTTTGTTCTAAACTTGTAGAAGATGAAGATGGCTATGATGATTTTTTATGGGATAAAGAGGATTTTTTAGAACAAAACAGAGATTTTATAGAGTCAAAAAGAGAAAAGGAGATAGCGATTATGCACCCACAATTTTGGGATTTAGATAGTGAGTTTCATAAACTTAGGTATGAGTTTGTTTACAAAGTTTGTCCAACAAAAACTCCACAGAGGTT
>CAYNVR010000054.1:0-1613 GCA_964400715.1 uncultured Sulfurimonas sp. | reverse complement strand
AAAAATGCATGAGTATAGTGTAGTTCAGGCTTTGCTTGAACAGATAGAAGATGTAGCACAACAAAACGAAGCTACAAAAGTAACAAAAATAGTAGTGAAAATAGGTGTTATGAGTGGTATAGAGGTTCATCTTTTAGAGATAGCTTTTAACACTTTTAAAGAAAAAACCATTTGTGATGGAGCAGAGTTTGTCATAAATGTCCAACCTATAAAGATAAGGTGTGAGTCGTGTCTTAAAGAGAGTGAGTTGGAGAGAGTGGAGTATTGTTGTCCATCTTGTAGTTCTACAAATGTAGATGTCATAGATGGTGAAGATATGTTTTTAATGAGTTTGGAGATGGAATAATGCAAGAGTATTGGGAAAGTTATGTAAAGCCTATTGATGGTAAAAAAGCTATGGTTGCTTTTAATGCAGGTATATCAGACAGTGTTCCAAACCCAGAGTACATGTATGTTGGGTTTGTAAAAGTAAAGTTAAAAAATCCAAAAGATGATGGGCTTGTAACACAACAAGAGAGTGATGATGTTGGTTTTATAGAAGATAGATTAGAGATGGAGTCACTTCGTTGGAGAAGTGGGAAGTATATAGGTCGTATCATATCAGATGGTGAAGTAAATTTTATATATGCTTTAAAGCTTGATTTTGAGTGGAGCAACACAGTAAGTGAGGCTATGAAACATTTTGATTATAAATATGAATATGGTTCAAAGATAGATATGGAGTGGGAGGTTTATAAAAACTTACTTTTTCCAACTGTTAAAGAGTGGCAAATCATAACAAATCATCATGCTTGTAACTCACTAAAAGAGCAGGGTGACAATCTACATGTAAAAAGAGCGATAGAGCATAAAGTTTATTTTCAAGATGAAAAAAATCGTCAAGAGTTTTTAGCTCATATAGAAAAAGAAAACTTTATAAAACAAAAAGATATGGAAGTGCCTTTTAGGGGTGAGATTTTTTATGGTTTACAGTTTTACAGACAAGATGTACCATTTTATTATGATATAGATGAACTTACTTTAAAAATTATAGATATTGCACAAAAATATGGTGGTATGTATGATGGTTGGGAATGTTCACTTGTCAAAAATTAGATTATCTGATAAAATATTGTAAAAAAGGGCTTTTATGTTTTATTTAGCTGTACATTTGGTACATATTTTTTCAGTTTTTATTTATGGTGGATTTTTGTTTACGGACAACCTGTTTCTTTCAAAAATGCAAAAAGATATAGGTGATGAGTATCCAAAAGTTAGAGAATATTTTATGAAATATGTAAGAGTTGTTGTTCCAAAAGCTCTTGTTGTTGCTGTTTTGAGTGGTGCTTATTTGTTTAGTGTGAATTTTGGAGAGATATCACAAGATGGGCTTTCAAACTTTCAGATAGTTTTACTCATAAAAGCATTTTTAGGTGGTTGGTTAGGTTTAAGAGGTGTTTTACAAGTATTTTTTAAAATTCAACCACTTGTTTTTAAAAGTCATATTTTTCCGTTTATTTTAGTTGTAACTATTATATTTTTGTCTCAACTTATGTTTGTAGTTTAAATTTTTTTAGATACAATTAGGAATTATTTTCAAAGAGGTAGATAGATGAATATAGTAACAGGTTCTT
>CAYNVR010000053.1:0-8783 GCA_964400715.1 uncultured Sulfurimonas sp. | reverse complement strand
GTAAGACCCGCAGTTACCGGAACAGACTGTGCAAGTGTAAGTTGAGCATCACCTGTTCCTGGTGGCATATCTATAACGAGCACATCAAGTTCAGACCATAAAATGTCTCTTAAAAACTGCTCTATCGCTTTCATTATCATAGCCCCTCTCCACATAAGAGATTGACCCTCTTCCATAAGTGAACCCATAGACATCATCTCTAAACCATAAGCTTTTATAGGTAAAACTTTGTTTCCTACAACCTCTGGTTTAACATCTGCCACACCTAACATACGAGGGATATTTGGTCCATAGATATCTGCATCTAAAAGCCCAACTTTAAGTCCCATCTTAGCAAGAGAGATAGCAACATTTACAGATGTAGTTGATTTACCAACACCACCTTTACCACTACTCACCATCAAAAAGTTTTTAACTTGTGGAGCTATATTTTTACCACGAGATGAAGACTCTCTTGGCATAACAGGTGCTTTGATGTTTACTGTAACATTTTTTGCCCCTGCCCTTTTTAGCTCTGTTGTAGCCTCATCTGTTATCTGCTGTGCCACTTCTGGTGCAGATGAAGTTATATCAACAGTAAAGCTAACATCTTCACCATTTATAACTATATCTTTTACAAACCCAAAAGTTACTATATCCTTAGTAAATCCCGGATACATAACTTTTGAAAGGGCAGATTTTACAATCTCTTCATTCATATAATTTTCCTTTATGTTTTTTATAATCTTATTTAATCTTTGTAAATGAAAAACAAACTAATGTGCTTCATTTAGTTTGTTTTCTTCTGCTATCTTTGCAATAGCTTCTGGATTGTCCATTATCTCTTGTGTTATTTTGTAACTACAAAATTTTGGCCCACACATAGAACAAAACTCCGCTTCTTTAAACACATCTTGTGGAAGAGTCTCATCGTGATACTCTCTTGCTCTTTCACTATCGAGTGCCAACTCAAACTGTTTTTCCCAGTCAAAGTTGTAACGAGCATCACTCATCTCATCATCAACATCTCTTGCCCCTGCTCTTCCTCTTGCTATATCTGCTGCATGAGCTGCGATTTTGTAAGCGATAATCCCCTCACGAACATCATCTGCATTTGGAAGACCCAAATGCTCTTTTGGAGTAACATAACAAAGCATACTCGCTCCATGCCAACCACCAACAGCAGCACCTATGGCACTACTTATGTGGTCATAACCAGCAGCTATATCTGTTACAAGTGGCCCCAAAATGTAAAAAGGTGCTTCGTGACAAAGCTCTCTTTGGATTTTCATATTTCGCTCTATCTGGTTAAGTGGAACATGTCCTGGACCTTCTATCATTACCTGAACATCTTTTTCCCATGCTCTTAAAGTAAGTTCACCAAGAACTTTTAACTCACCTAGTTGAGCATCATCACTCGCATCTGCCAAACAACCCGGGCGAAGAGAATCACCCAAAGATAAAGAAACATCATATTTGCGACAAATATCTAAAATGTCATCAAAAGCTGTGTAAAATGGGTTTTCTCTATGGTAGTGCATCATCCAAGCAGCCATCAAAGAACCACCACGAGAAACTATACCCATCTTTCTGTTTGCAACTTTTGGCATAGTTTCAAGTAAAAAACCAGCATGGATTGTAAAGTAACTAACACCTTGTTGTGCTTGTCGCTCTAAAACTTCAAGCATAATATCGATAGTTAAATCTTCTATCTTGTTACCAACATCATGTAAAATCTGGTAAATTGGCACTGTTCCTATGGGGATTTTAGAGTTTTTTATAACCGCTTTTCTAATCTCATCTAAATCACCACCAGTACTTAAATCCATTGCTGTATCTGCTTTGTAGTGTTGTGAAACTTGTATCTTTTCTATCTCACCCTCTACATCACTCGCTATCGCAGATGAACCTATGTTGGCATTTATCTTACATTTTGCAGCAAGACCTATTGCCATTGGCTCTAAATTTGTATGGTTTACATTTGCAGGGATTATAAGCCTACCCCTTGCTATCTCACTTCTTACAAGTTCAGGAGATAAGTTTTCTATCTTTGCAACATACTCCATCTCTTGTGTAATGATACCTTTTTTTGCATAGTACATCTGTGTACGAACAGCATCATTTTCTCTCTCTTTTACCCACGAAGTTCTCATACTCTAATTCCTAATCATTATATATGTTGAAAATATAATCAAATAAAGTTAATCTAACATTAATTTTTTATTTGCTTTAAAAAAATTAAGTACTATAACTTAGAAAAATAAGATAACTTTATCAAAAATTTAAGTCAAATATACTATTATTTATAAAAACAGAGAATCAAAGGCAAAAAATGGATTTGCTCCTTGAAATAGAAAACACCATAGAAAAAAACAGCTCAGATTTTGAACTATCTAAACATTTTAAAGCATATATAAAAGAGTATAAAGACTCCCTACCTCAACTTTTTGAAAAATCGCAAGGTAAAGATTTTTTGGTAAAACATACAAAAAAACTTGACTCCATCATCTCACTTATGTATAAAACCATACTAAGAAGAGTGTTTGGAAACTACCTCCCTATGAGAAACTCCATACCCATCACCATAGTGGCACTTGGAAGCTACGGAAGGGAACAACTTTGTGTTCACAGTGATATAGACCTGCTCATAGTTTACGAAGATATTGAGGGGTTTAACACAACTCTCATCATAGAAAAACTGTTCTACCTCGCACTTGACTCTGGACTGAAACTCGGACACAGAGTTCACACAACAAAAGATTTGTTCAAAGCAAGTTGTGAAGATATAACCATAAAAACATCTTTGATGGAGTCAAGATTTATAACTGGTTCAGTCTTTACATGGCAATCCACACAAAAAGAGCTTAACAAGATACGACAACACAACCAAAAAGAGTTTATCTTAGCAAAAATAGAGGAAGCCCACATAAGAAGAAAAAGGTATCCAACATCTATGCAACCAAATGTAAAAGAGAGTGTTGGCGGACTAAGAGATACCCAACTACTGTTTTGGATAGCAAATACCATTTATGTAGTAAGAACTCTAAAAGATTTATCTGGGATACTGTTTAGCGATGAAGCATACAAAGAGTATCGCATAGCCATAGAACTGCTGTTTAGAGTCAGAAGTGCTTTACACCTTATAACAAACAAACAAAAAGATACTCTCCAACTCGAATACATACCACAAGTAGCACAAATGCTCGGCTTTAAAGAGCAAAGAAAACTCTCCGCAAAAGTTATAGAAGCAAGTTGGAAGATAAACAACTTCACACAAATCTATGTCAAAAAGATGGCAAGAGAGTTTTTATATGTCCCAAAAAACATACCAAACCTAAGAAAGCATAGACTACAAAAAGGGATTTATGAGTTAAACAACCGTATATTTGCCTCTTTTCATCTTAAAATTATGCCTATAAACAACCTTTTGGAGTTTTTAATATCACTTGAAGATAAACATCAAAGGTTTGATGCGGGGATACTACAACAGTTTACATACACAACCATAAAACACCCGCTAAAAGAAAAAACCTACCAGCTACTCAAAAAACTGCTTGGTAAAAAACATACATACTGCTACCTAAAACTTTTTTACGATGCTGGGATTTTGTCTGAACTGTTTTCAAATTTTAGAAAAGTAACACACCTCCCGCAGTTTGATGGCTACCACCACTACCCTGTTGATGTGCACTCCATAAAATGTGTAGAGGCTCTTGAAGATATAAAAGAGAGTTTTTTACAAAACCTTTTTGAAACATTTACAGAAGATGAGAAACTACTTTTAAAAGTGAGTGTTTTGTTTCACGATACTGGAAAAGGCAGACACCAAGACCACAGCGAAGTTGGGGCAAAACTTATAGCACCATTTCTAAAAACACTAAAACTAAAAGATGAACTCATAAACAGAGCTGTTGTTCTCATAAAAAACCATACACTTATGAGCAATGTAGCTTTTAGAGAAAATATATACAACGAAAAAACTCTATACAAATTTATGTCAAAAATAGGTGATGAAAAAAATCTAAAACTACTCTATGTTTTAACATATGCAGATATAAACGGTGTTGGAGGAGATACATACAACTCTTTTAACTCCCAACTGCTTTTTGAACTCTACCAAAGTGCTTTGGAGGTTTCACAAAACAGCGACAGAATCACAGATGCCAAAAAAAGGATAACCATAGAAAAAAGGGTTCAAAAACACCCAGAGTTTCAAACTTTTTCAAAAGTTTTACAAAAAAAAGTTTTAACAGTTGAGTCAAACCTTTTCTTTTTTAAACACTCCGCAGATGATATAATAAAAATAGCAAAAAAAGCAAAAGAGATAAAAACTTACGACTTCGCCATAAAAAATGAAAAATCTCTAAGCATAGAGATTTACATAAAAATCCCTCTAAACATAAGCTACCTGCTATCTTCCCTTGCTCATCTACATGTAGGAAGTATGGAGATTTTTACACTCTTTGATGGAGTTAAATACTTTAAAATAGAGTTTTTGTCCAATGTTTTAGAACTTAGAGATATAGAACAGATTGTCATAAACTCATTTGATATGCAAAAACAAGTCGCACTAAACGATGTAACTATAAAAGAAGAGGAGATAAAAATAGACTGCGAACACTCACTAACACATGCCGAAGTTTTGGTTCACACAACAAACCAAAAAGGTCTTTTAGCCTACATAATGCACTGCTTTGAGGAGCTAAACATAAACATAGTAACAGCCAAAATCCACTCAAACAAACACAAAGTAAGAGACAGCTTCCTCATAGACAAAAAAGACACAGCTTGTGAAAACCTCTCACAAGTTTCGCAGTTGCTTGTTAGTAAATTTATGCCATAATTTCAAAAAAATTTTAAGGTGATGATATGTGTGGGATAGTTGGTTATGTTGGAGATAAAGATATAAAAAACATACTCTTAGATGGGTTAAAAGAGCTTGAATACCGTGGGTATGACTCTGCTGGTATAGCAGTTTTAAACAACGACAAGTTCTCAAACTTTAAAGCTGTTGGAAAGTTGGTAAACCTTGAAGAGAAAACAAAAGATTTTACAACAGATGGTTTTAGTGTTGGGATTGGGCATACAAGATGGGCAACACACGGTAAACCAACAGAGCTAAATGCACATCCACACATAGGTGAAAGCTCTTATGTTGTTCACAACGGCATCATCGAAAACTATGCTCAACTAAAAAAAGAGCTTATAGCAGACGGTGTTACATTTCTAAGCCAGACAGACACAGAGGTTATAGTTCACCTTTTTGAAAAAAATCTAAAACAACTAAACCAACCATTTGAGGCTTTTAAACAAACCATACAAACACTTGAAGGTGCTTATGCTATTTTACTTGTAACAAAAGATGAAGACAAAACTATATTTTTTGCAAAAAACGGCTCACCTATGCTTGTAGGGTTTGATGATGAAAACGGCAAATACTTCGCATCTTCTGACACACCACTCATTGGGCATTGTAGCGATGTAAACTACTTTGAAGATGGAGATTTTGGGTATGTTACAAAAGATGAGATAGTTGTATTTGACAAAAATTTAAACCAGACAAAACCAAACTTTAAAAAACTTCCTACAAACAAACTCTCTGCCCAAAAAGATGGGTATAGATTTTTTATGGAAAAAGAGATATATGAACAAAGTGATGTTGTAGCAGACACACTTCTTGGCCGACTTGAAGATGAAAAGATTCATTTTGAAGAGATAGATGACTCACTCTTTGATGGGATAAATGAGATAAAACTCTGTGCATGTGGAACATCTTACCACTCAGCTTTGAGTGCTTCATATATGTTTGAGCGGTATGCAAAAGTAAAAACAACAGTTGAGATAGCTTCTGAGTTTAGATACAGAGACCCTATTATGACAAAAGATACACTTTTTGTTGTTATCTCTCAAAGTGGTGAAACAGCAGACACACTTGAAACTCTAAAAATGGCAAAAGAAGCTGGTCTTAAAACACTTGTAATTTGCAATGTGGACAACTCATCTATGGTAAGAGTTGCTGATGCTTCCATACTCACTCGTGCAGGTGTGGAAAAAGGTGTAGCCTCTACAAAAGCATTTGCAACACAAGTGGTTGTTTTTTGGCTTTTATCTCTACATGTAGCAAAACTCAAAAACTCCATTTCAAAAGAGAAACTTATATCTGAGATAGCAACTATAAGAGAGGTTGTAAATGCTTTAAAAGTTGAAGACACAACTCACGAAAGGGTAAAAAGACTCTCAAAAAGATACCTCCACGGACACGGTTTTTTCTTCATAGGTCGTGACATATTTTTCCCTCTTGCTCTTGAAGGTGCTTTAAAACTAAAAGAGATAAGCTACCTACATGCAGAGGGCTACCCAAGTGGAGAGATGAAACACGGCCCAATCGCCCTTGCAGACCCAGAGCTTTTTACCATAGCCCTGCTCCCTCAAAACCTTTTGTATGAAAAATCTAAAAGCAATGTAGAGGAGTTGAGTGCAAGAGACTCTACCATCTGTGCCATATCTTCTGTGGAGTTTGACAAAGCGGATGATTTCATAAAAATCAAACCTCACAAACATTATATGTTGGAGTTTTTTGAGATGATGGTTGTTCTTCAACTACTCTCTCTTGAAATATCTATAAGACTTGGTAACGATGTAGATATGCCACGAAACTTAGCAAAATCTGTTACAGTTGAATAAATTCACTTTAATTTAATCATTTTTTTAGTATTATCTAGAAAATTATTCTAAAAGTGAAGAGATGAAAACAAAAACTAAACTCATACTTATAGTAGCTCTTATGCTACTAGGTCTTGGTCTTGCTAACCTCATAAATATATTTTTAAATTTTCGTCATACTGCCATAGATGATGCTGTAAAAAAAGCAAAAATGACTGCTGTGATTGTAAAAGATGGTCTTACTGCACACATGGTAAATGGTATAATGAAACATAGAGAATACTTTCTTAAAGAGATATCCAATAACGATGAGATAGAATCACTTTGGATTGTTCGTGGTGAAAATGTTACTAAACAGTATGGTAAAGGTTTTAGAGATGAAACACCAAAAGATGAACTAGATGAAAAAGTTTTAAAAACTGGTAAAATGGAGCAAAAACTCCACGAAGATTTAAACAAAATGATTTTAAGGGTTACTATCCCTTACAAAGCTTCAAGCAGAGGTTCTACTGACTGTCTTCAATGTCACGATGTTTCCAATGGAGATACTCTTGGTGCTATTACAATGGAGTTTGACATTAGTGCCATAAGAACTGATGGTGCTGTAACACTGTTTAAAATAATGTTTATAAACTTAATCTTTGTAATTATTATTCTACTTCTTCTTAATCACTATGCAACACCTTTTGTAAATATGTTTGCAAACTTAAAAGATGGGATTACAAAAGCATACAAAGGTGATTTCACACATAAGTTTCATACAACTCTTGGAGGGGAAGCTGGTGAAATAATCAAATATATGAATATACTTTTTACAAAAATGCAAGAAACATTTGGAGATGTTAGACACTCACTCGCTGCATTTGCACCAAAAGATGGTGAAAAATCTGACAACCCTTTAACAGAAGCAAATAAAATCATAAAAGAGTTGTCTGATATATATAAGTTCAAAAAAACAATTGAACTAGATATATCTCTTGAAATTGTTTACACAAGAATTGTAAAAATCTTTAAAGAAAAATACAACATAGAGCATTTCGCACTCTACCAAGTGAACGATAAACAAAGAACAAGAAAACTTATACATATAGATGGTAGAGAAAGTATATGTTACAAAAATGTAGATAACAACTCTCTTGAATGTAGAGCTTACAGAACTGAAACAAACATCGTTTCAACAGAGTTCCCCGACCTTTGTAAAGGTTGTGAAAGAAAAAATATACACTACTCGTGTTTCTTTTATAACATAAATGATGAATACTCAATCGTAGTATCTATGACTTCAAAAGATGAAAATGAGATTAAACAGATTACTAAAAAAATACCTCATCTAAAAAATTACCTAGAAGCAGCAAAGCCAGTTATAGAATCTAAACTTCTTATGGAAAAACTAAAAGAAACATCTCTAAAAGATGGTATGACAGGTCTTTATAACAGAAGATTTTTAGAAGAGTTTATAGAACAATTTATGAAACAAGCAGATAGAAACAAAGAAACTTACCATGTAATGATGCTTGATGTTGATTGGTTTAAACAAGTCAATGACACTTATGGACACGATGTTGGAGATATGGTAATAATGGAGATAGGAAAAATACTTCAAAAACATATCCGCTCATCAGATATGGCCATAAGATATGGTGGTGAAGAGTTTGTAGTTCTTTTACAAAATGCAACAGATGAAGGGGCTATGATGGTAGCAAAATCTATCCATAGTGCCTTTGGTGCAACAGAGTTCAACATAGCACCTGGTGAGAGTATGTTTAAAACATTGAGTATAGGTATAGCAAAATACCCAACAGATGGAGATACTATCTGGAAATGTATAAAATATGCAGATACAGCACTCTATGTAGCAAAAGAAACTGGAAGAAACAAAATAGTAAAATTTGAACCAGAGATGTTTGAAAGTAAAGAGATATAAAACAAAGGGAGATTTTAAAACTCTCTTTGTTAGCTAGGCATAACTATTTTAAATACGGCACCGTTGTCATTGTAAACTTCTATGCTCCCACCATATTTAATAAGAATCTGTTTTACAGAATATTTTACCAATTCATCTTTCATTAAAGTTGCAACAAAACAAGCCATTCTAGATTGTAAAATCAAAAGCTCCCTTTGATGTTCAATAGCTCTGTTTT